>CAZLLD010000131.1:0-6398 GCA_964560225.1 uncultured Bacteroidales bacterium | reverse complement strand
CGGTGATGGATTGCCTGGAAATAGGTTTTTGAGTTATCTGAATAAACAGAAGCAAAGACCAGTTTGACGGCCATCATCAGGTTATCAAGCACCTTCTTTTTGTCGCTCCTGTTGTTTGGAATAATATAGGTATCGAACACTCCGGCAAACGGCTGTGTCAGCGAGTCTTCAGAAAGGCTAGAAGACCTGACGGCAATTGGTCTTTCAATTTGCTCAATGAAAAACTCAAGCTTCTTAACCAGGTTCTGTGACAACTTCGCATTCACGAATGCCTGCCGTATTTCCTTGTAGGTAGCTTCAGGTCTGATTACCAGCTCATGCAGACTGTTTATTTCAATGAAATATTCGAATTCATCTGTGCCGATTATAGCGGTAATGGGCGTTTTGATGTTTATTTCATTACAGATAGGTCCGAAGTCAATATTGTATACCAAGGCATTGATAAAAGCAAGGCCTCTGCCCTTTCCCCCGAATGATCCGCTGGCAAAAGATACAATGTTCTTCTCGTCCATTGTGGCGGTCTCATCAAAACTGAGCACCTTGCCCTTTTTCTTTTCTTCACGGTATTTCCGGAGGGTTTCAATAAACAGCCGCCGCGATTCCCTGACGTCCTTGATATCACCAATCCGCATGGGGTTGATGATCCGGGCCAGTTCAATT
Source organism: uncultured Bacteroidales bacterium (assembly GCA_964560225.1). GTDB lineage: Bacteria > Bacteroidota > Bacteroidia > Bacteroidales > UBA10428 > UBA5072. The sequence goes on along the minus strand of CAZLLD010000131.1, from coordinate 5,738 downwards.
TCTCCCCGGGCCATGAGCCAGAGTGAATACTGGTTTTCAATGGCATGCAGGTAAAACGTTTCATCGGGAATAACTGAAAGCAATGCCTCAAATTCCCTGAGTGATTTGGCTACAGCTATTGGTTTCCCTTCACGGTTCCGGAATACAAAATCACCAAATCCCAGGTAGTAAGTCAGAAAGTTCTTCAGATCACCCAGCAGCGTATCGGAATTCTTGTTGATGAAACCTACATTCAGACTCCGTGCCAGCATTTCATTGCTCAGCTCAGATGACTGCAGTATGACCGGGAGGTTGAGCATGTGTGACTTGATGTATTTGATAAACTTCACACCGGCAGTTTTATCAGGCACGCCCTCTCTTTCAAATTCCACATCCGAGATTACACACAGCATGTAATCCTTGTATTTGTTGAATATGAGCATGGCATCCTCATAGTTGCGTGCATGCAGAATTTTAGGTCTCGAACGCATCTTGCAGATCTTGTCGAGTTCATTCTTTTCGACCTCGGGTAAAACCTGCTGAACCTGCCCGAAAACTATGGAATAAAGCATTTGCAGATACTTGGAATAATAGACCGCAGAGTCTTCCACCAGGAGGATAATTCTCACGAGGCCTATTCTTGTATCGTTTTCCACATTTGCCTCATCTTCAATCGATTTAACAATGGCAAAAAAGATCTGTGAATTGCCGCTCCATACGAAAAGCTTGTTGATTGAAATGAGCGAGGGCATTAAATCCTCAAAATAACCGATGTTGCTTTTCTGGTTCAACAACATAAAGACAGGCAGGGTTGGTTTCTTTTGCCGGATCTGCTCACTTAATGCAACAGGCGATTCACGGTCTATGCCAACCATCAGAATTACCAGGTCAAAGCGGGCAGTATCCAACACATCCAGCGCATCTTCAGCTGTGCTTACACCGGTTATCCTGGGCAGTGAAAAAAGGCTGTACTGATAAATGATTCCCATGAACTGTTCGAAGAAGCTGTCTTCATTCTCCAGGATAAAAGCATCATAAAGTGTGGCAACAAAAAGGATCTCCTTTACCTTGTACTTCATCATGTCAAGGTAAATATACTTGTCAAGCGCCTGTTGATTAAAAAACAACTGCAGCGGACGCTTGTTTTTCACAAGCGTCTGACGGTATTCCCCCGAACTATATGGCGTTGTCTTTTCCTGGCCGGTTTTTGAATAGATTTCCTTACCCTTATAACTGTTAATGTATCCCGAAATCAGTTTACCCAGGTTGATGATCAGTTGTCGTTCTTCTTTCAGAAACGGACCCTCAAAAGACTGAGGGAACTCCTTGAGGTAAAAGACTTCTATCACCCCCAGGTTGTTGTCGAAGGTTACAAATGACTCCTGCATCACCCAGGGACTTTCATTGAATTCCCTGCTGGCATAGGTTCTGCCTTCATAGGTAATTCTCACTGCAGTATATCGTGGATACTGCCAGGATCGGGGCATGATGTAGCAGATCTTCTGCAGCGTTTCATCAATGGGTCTTCCCTGGTTAATGATGTAGGAAGTATGATTGATCACATGAAGTTCTTTCAAACGTTCCCTGTTCTCATAGAGGAGATTATTCAGGATATCCTTCGAGGCCGATCCGGCAATGAGGCCCGCCAGGTTGATCAGCAAATTACGTTCTTCGTTTAAAAAAGGACCTTCATCGGCCTGTGGAAAATCCTTGAGATAGAACACTTCAATTAATCCTTTGTGTCCGTTGGGTGTGTCGAATTCCTGACGTTGTACATGAGTGGTTTCCTTAAAATCCCTGCTTGTGAAGGTCAGACTTTCGTAACGTATGCGAACAACCGTATCCTCGGGATGCTGATAGGCGTCAGGCAGTATGGAACAGATCATTTTCAGGGATTCGCTGATGGATTTGCTTTCCTTTAAAATCTTTGTAGTCTGGTTGATGCCCCTGAGTTCTTTCAGCCTTTCCGTGCTGTCATAGACCAATTTGGCGAGCCTGATGGCAGCGCTTGCATTGCTGATCAAAATAGCTGCATCAGCCATGAAATGATTCACCTGGTCACGGGTAATACCATTATCTTTGGTGGTTTTTCCGGCCGGGAAATAAAGCCGGATTTCACCTTCCGAATTATCGGGTGTTGCAAAGGAATAGCTGAAAACCTGGTCGGTTTCCGCAAATGACTTGTTGCAGTAGCTCTGGCTTTCAAATACAATGCATGCAGACACCTCACCGGCACCCTGAAAGGCTGATGGCAGAATTTCACAGATACCCTGCAGTATCTCATGCCATGATTTCTGCTCGGCCAATACAGATACAATTCTGCTTATAGCTGAAGCTCTCTGGATTTCGGCAATATCGGAAACAGGTGCATGCATATGGCAAATATACATATAAACGCCATATGCTGAACTATGATCCTGCACGAGACTGTCTCAAAAGGCTTGCTATCTGTCATTGCGAGGGAGGTACGACCGAAGCAATCTATTCTTTTGCAATAGATTGCCTGCCTGCCGGTCAGGCAGGCTTCACTTCGTTCGCAATGACGTTCCCGCTTAATCAGCCTTTTGAGACAGCCTCAGCTCTGAATGCTGAGCGTAGTTTGCAACTACGCTCTATTACTGCCCGGACAAATACTCGTGAATTCCTTTAGCAGCCCTCCGGCCATCGCCCATGGCCAGGATTACGGTAGCACCGCCCCGAACAATGTCGCCTCCGGCAAACATGCCACTCACGTTCGACTCCATCCTTTCATTGTCGACCTCAATGGTTCCGTATTTGCTGACCAGCAGATCGGGCATGCTTTGCGGAATAAGCGGGTTGGGAGAAACACCGATGGCCACAATCACAAGATCTGCTTCAATGATAAATTCCGAACCGGGGATGGGTACCGGCCTTCTCCTGCCTGAAGCATCAGGATCCGACAACTCCATGCGCTGCAGCTTGATACGGTTCACATGCCCTTTTTCATCAGCAAAGTATTCCAAAGGGTTATGGAGGTTGAGGAATTCAACTCCTTCTTCCTGTGCATGCCTTATTTCTTCCTTACGTGCCGGCATTTCGTTAAACGAACGCCTGTAGATGATCATGGCTTTCTCAGCACCCAGCCTTTTGGCTGTCCGCACCGAGTCCATGGCCGTATTGCCGCCACCTATAACGGCGACACGTCTGCCAAAAAATACCGGTGTATCATGGTCCTTTTTTGCTGCCCCCATCAGGTTGACCCGTGTGAGGTATTCGTTGGATGACAGAACGCCATTGAAATTTTCACCCGGAATGTTCATGAAGTTGGGCAAACCGGCACCGCTCCCCACAAAGAATGCTCTGAAACCATCCTGCCTGAGATCATCAAAAGTCAGTGTTCTTCCGGCTATCATGTTTTTAACAAAAGTAACGCCCATTTTTTTCAGATTATTGATTTCCAGATCAATAATCTGATTTGGCAACCTGAATTCAGGAATACCGTATTTCAATACCCCGCCGAACTCATGAAGCGCCTCAAAAACAGTTACATCATATCCGTATTTAACCAGGTCGCCTGCTGCTGCCAAACCGGCGGGACCCGACCCGATTACTGCCACCTTGATGTGATTTCTTTGCGGAATTTCAGGAACAGAAATATGTCCCGATTGATTTTCATAATCTGCTGCAAATCTTTCGAGGTACCCGATAGCCACTGGTTCCTTCTTTAGTTTGGTGGTATAAATGCACCTGGCTTCGCACTGTATTTCTTGCGGACAAACGCGCCCGCATACGGAAGGGAACACGTTGCTTTTTTTAATTGCCGCAGCAGCCTTCAAAAATTCGCCCGCCTCAATATATTTGATAAACCCGGGAATATCTACACCAACAGGACAACCTTTGGTACATTCGGGTTCCGGGCAGTCGAGGCAGCGTTTGGCCTCAACCAGAGCCATTTCAGCTGAAATACCGCTGTTGACCTCCACGTTGCTTTTGATGCGTTCCTGCGGATCAACCTCGGGCATCTTTACTCTGACTATATTGGTACGATCTTTGGCAGAGATACTCTTTTTCAGCTCCCTGCGCCATTCCTGATCACGTGATTCTTTTTGATTATTGGTGTTATCTGTAGTCATGGTGTTTCGCCTTATTTTGGGAGTTGCTTCCTGTAATCCTGTTCCTCTTCAGCCTTATAACCCCCGAGGCGCATTAAAAGTTCATCAAAATCCACATCGAAAGCATTGAACTCAGGTCCGTCTACACAAACAAACTTTATTTTACCGCCTACACTCACCCTGCATGCTCCGCACATGCCCGTGCCGTCAACCATGATGGCATTCAGGCTGGCCATGGTAGGTACATTGTATTTTTTAGATACCAGGCTGGTAAACTTCATCATGATGGCAGGGCCGATGGTAACGCAAAAGTCAATTTTTTGATTTTTAAACACTTCCTCCATGCCTGCTGTAACAAGCCCCTGGGTACCATAACTGCCGTCATCGGTCATGATGATGACCTCATCGGAATGGCTCCTGATTTCCTTTTCAAGAATGAGTAAATCTTTGGTACGGGCAGCCAGGATGCTGACAACCCGGTTACCTGCGTTATGCAATGCCTCAACTATTGGCAGCAGGGGGGCAATACCCACACCTCCTCCGGCACAAAGCACAGTGCCCATTTTTTCAATATGTGTAGGATTTCCAAGTGGACCAACCACATCGGTAACTTCATCTCCGACATTCAGGTTGGCCAGTTTGTGACTGGTAACACCAACCTTTTGAACGATCAGCGTTATTGAACCTTTATCAATATCGGCTTTTGCTATGGTAAGCGGTATGCGCTCCCCTTCCGTTCCGATTTTCACAATCACAAAATGTCCGGCTTTTCTCTTCCGGGCAATAAGCGGAGCCTCTATTTCAATCTGAACCACGTTGGGTGAAAGGTACTCCTTTGAAAGAATTCTGCTCATGAACCAAAAAATTTGGCGGTGAAAATAAAATAATTTGAGCCATTAAACGCACGTTTTCATGAAAATACGTGAATCGCTTAAGCAAATGGCGCAATCAATGCCGCCGCAAAAGTATTACTTTATAAGGGAAATAAGCAAAATGACTGCATAAAAATTACAAGTTCCCGGACAACTGTCAGGCAACGGCCCTGATAGCCGGACGAGAATCCACTTCCGCTGTCCGGCTTATCAATCTTTTTTCCAGCTCAGCCTGGTAATCATCCACCACTTCGGAAATGACTTCCGAAACATGCTGAATCCGGTCAGTGCGGTAGGCATTGGAACCGGCAAAGGCAAATCCCTCGTTCATCCGGCCCTGTGCAGCATTGAACAATGCCTGTGCAATGCAATAAGGAGCTTTCCTGAAATCGCACGATGCCAGGCAATGCCACGAACATTTAAAAGGCTTTTTGTTTCCGAGCATGAGCTGATCCACAAAATCGTTTCGTACCACTCTTCCGGGCAAACCTACCGGGCTGTTTATTATGGTCAGATCCGATTCTCCGCACCTGACATAACTGTCTTTAAACTCATCCGATGCATCGCATTCATGGGTTGCAACAAAACGTGTTCCCATTTTAACAGCGCTGGCTCCGGCCTGCATGATTTCATACATGTCTTTCCCGGTATATATGCCACCTGCAGCAATCACAGGTATGTCAATGCCAAACTGACTTTCAAATTTTTTGATTTCACCAACGGTTTCCCTGATCAAGACAGATAAAGGTACCATGGTGCCCGTGAGTTCCTCCTTTTTGAATCCGAGATGTCCGCCGGCCATGGGCCCTTCAAC
>CAZLLD010000130.1:0-6571 GCA_964560225.1 uncultured Bacteroidales bacterium | reverse complement strand
TAACACTTCTACATCATAATTATTAAATAAAATTTGTCTGGGTTAAATTAGTATCTAGTATCCAGATCCAAGACTGCACGACTTTGAAGACCAGAAGACTTAGAAGACAAAACATATGCTTCAACATGCAACCGTATACCTGAACGGCCAGTTCATGAGCAGGGACCGGGCAATGATTTCACCCGAGGACCGTGGCTTCTATTTCGCCGATGGCGTGTACGAGGTGATGAAGTACTACAAAGGAAGGCCTTTTTGTTTTGATGAGCATATCAGTCGTTTCAAAGACAGCCTTTCCGGAGTAAAGATCACATATGAAAACACATCCAAATTGCGTGATGTTTGTGATGCCTTAATTAGAACCAACAACTTAAACGATAAGTATGCCGGCGTTTACATCCAGGTAACCCGTGGTGTAGCTCCCAGAACCCATCGTTTCCCGGAAGGAAATATTGAGCCGACTATTTATGCGAGAGCCTTCCCCATGCCGGCTTTCCTTAACGAAATGCGCGATGGCGTTCGCCTGGTTATGCATGAAGACATCCGTTGGCATTGGTGCAACATAAAATCAATTGCCCTGCTGCCCAACACGGTGATTTTTGAAGAAGCAGCCGCTCAGGGTGCTTTTGAATGCATGCTCATCCGTAACGGATTAGTTACTGAGGCAACACATTCCAACATCATGGCCGTAAAAAACAATACGGTTTATACGCATCCCGAATCAAACCTGATCCTTTCCGGCATTACCCGGATGGTGGTGTTACAACTATGCAACAGGATGAATATTCAAGTAGTTGAAGAACCAGTTAAAGCAACTGAAATCAGTGACTATGACGAATGGTTCATTTGTGGCACAGGTAGTGAAATTGTCCCGGTCATAAAAATTGATGATTCACCCGTAGGCAATTTAAAGCCTGGTCCTGTTACTCGAATGTTACAGCGTGAATTTCTCAAAATCACTTATGAAGAGCTTGCGGGGGAGAAGATGACACTTGATACTGGATACTAGATGCTGGATTCTGGATGTGTGGGTGTAGGAAGTTGGGAGTTGGGAGTTGGGAGTTGTCTGAAGCATTTTGCAGAGAGAAGTCGTAGCATGCTGCTTCTGAAACGCGTCATTGCGAGGCCTGCCGGTAGGCAGGGAGGAGGTACGACGACCAAAGCAATCTCTTTTTGATTGCATTTCAATATATATACCTTCGTTATGTTTCGCTCCGCATAAGATTAACTTCGTTGAGCTCCGCTTCGCTCCGGTTGCCACGCTCCACTTCGTTCCGCTCGCAATGACGGCTACTCACCGGCTACTGCCAGCTGCTCCTGGTCTTGGATCTTGGATCATGAATCTTAGATCTTGGATCTTGGATCTTGAATCTACCGGTACGTTTCCGGTTTCAACGCAGCCACATTCCAGTTCAGGAGGAAGCGGGCCACCTTCTCGGTATCATAACCCTTATCGAGCTCCAGCAGACCGGTGTCCTGAGTGTGCAAGCGTTGCCCGTTCTGATCAAGCACCAACAGCACCGGGAATCCAAATCTTTGCGGATAACCCAGTGATGCCAATACTTCAGAATTCCTATTTTCCTTGCTGTAATTCACCAATACAAAAACATAATCCTTGTTCATGATGGAATCAATCTTTGCTTCCGATTTGAAAAAACCATGCAACCTGATGCACCAGGGGCACCAGTTGCCTCCAACCTGCACCAGCACATGCTTGCTCTGATCCTTAGCCTTTAGTATGGCTGCAGCCATTTCTGCTTTGGCATCGGCCATCGGGTTATAAATGGTAACCTGTTCCTGGGCCACCACCGATAATGCTGCCAGCACAAATAATACTGTCAATAAAATATTTCTCAATCTATTGTTCATTGCTTATTGTTCATTGCTAATTGTTAATTGTTCATTGTTAATTGTTAATTGCTATTACTACTGCTACTGCTACTCGTCATACTTCGACAGGCTTGCCTGCCGGAGCTTCAGCGTAGGCATGGCTCTGTATGACACTGTCCCTGTCTTAGTTCTTAGCTCTTGATTCTTGGTTCTTGACTGCTACTGCCACTGCTACTGCTACTTCTCTTCAAACTCCTTCTTCAGTTGCTCTGTCCATTTTTTGATTTTCCCGTTGACTTTGGAGGCTTCATTTTCAAAATCAAGGGCCAGGCCGCAAAACTCATCGCCCCGTAATGCCCGCGAACTTTCAAAAGTATAGTCTTTAGCCGAGGTAAAACCAATTAACCGTGCACCCCGGCTTTCGAGCAGTTCTCCCAAAATTCCTATTCCATCAACAAAATTCTCGGGATAGTCTTTCTGGTTGCCGTTTCCAAAAATGGCCACTGTTTTGCCTTTGAGTTTCATATCTTCCAGGGCAGGCAAAAATTCGTCCCAGTAATTGGGTAATTCTCCGTCGAACCAGGTTGCGACTCCCAGAATCATTTTGTCATACGAGAGGAATTCCTTCTCAGTAATTTTTTCAACGTTTACGTGCACAACGGCATCACCCCATTCTTCCCCTATCTTTTTAGCAGCCTGCGAGGTCTTGTTTGTGTTGAAACTATAAATCAGTGCTATTTTCTTCATAACAAACGTTTCTATATGTTTATCATTTATCCATATTTTTTTTGGCCACAGGTCACTTGTCATTGCGAGCGAGGTACGAGCGCGGCAATCTCTTACAACAATGAGATTGCTTCGTTACACTCGCAATGACGCTGCACATCTGAAGGCCTAAATAAACTACATTGAATCAATAATTCAAAAGCTTCTTCATGCCTTCCTCTATCTTCTCAAGGCTCGGCAAGATGGCCTTTTCCAGGATCCGGTTAAATCCAACCGGCGTAAAGGTTGAACCGATCCTTCTTACGGGGCCGTCGAGGTATTCAAAGGCTTCTTCGGTAATGATTGCCGACAATTCGGCGCCAAAACCCGAGAATACCTTATCCTCATGCACAATCAGCACTTTGCCGGTTTTCTTAACCGAATTCAGAATGGTCTCCTTGTCCAGCGGCACCAATGATCTCAGGTCAATAACCTCAATGTTGAAACCTTGTTCCAGCCCGATTTTATTGGCTGCCTGAAGGCACATGTGCGTGGTATTTCCATAGGTAATAACCGACAAGTCGTTCCCCTCACGCCTGATCCGGGCTTTTCCAAAGGGAACTTCAAAATCATCAGGCACCGGTGTAGCAGCAATCGGTGAATTGTACAGTGCTTTAGGTTCCATAAACATGGTAAAACCTTCACTGCGCATACTGGTTCTTAATAGTCCTGCTGCATCATCAGCAAACGACGGGTAAACTATTCTCACTCCGGGGAAGGTACTCAAGGCGCCTTCAATAGTCTGTGAATGGTATAGCCCGCCTCCGATATAGCCTCCGGAAGCCAGACGTACTGTAACATTGGGAGAAAACTGACCTTTTGACCGCCAGTAGTCGTGGCTGGCTTCCACAAACTGTTCCATGGCCGGCCAGAAATAGTCGGCAAATTCGGCACCTTCCACCACTACCCTAATTTTTTTATTGAAACGGGTCATGCCATTGGCAGTGCCCATTATGAAGTCTTCAGCTATGGGTGCATTAAAAACACGTTCTTTGCCAAATTCCTGCTGCATGCCTTTGGTAACATTAAATATGCCCCCTTTTTCCTTATTGGCAATATCCTGTCCCCATATGAATGTATCCGGATTGTGACGGAATTCAGCCTTGAGGGTTTCATTAATGGCTTCTATCAGCTTCTTCTTGGGCCCATCCAACGAATGTGCGCCATTCGGGTATTTTCCTGAATTATACGGTTCCGGTGTTACAAAATCAAAAACAGAAGCCGGATCGGGGTCAGGGGCGGCCAAAGCTTTCTTATGGGCGTCTTTTACCTCCTGTTTTGCCTTATCTTCAATAGCCAAAAGCTCTTCTTCGGTAAAACGTTCATACCTGAGCAACATCCGGCGGTACTTGGCAAGCGGATCATATTCGCTCACAAAGTTCAGTTCCATGTCATCGCGGTACAATTCGTGACGGTCGGAATTGGAATGTGAGTGAATTCTCACGCAGTTTGCCTGCACAATGCAGGGTTTCTGGTTCTTTACTGCCCATTCCTTCGCTTCGGTCATGGCATTCATGGAATCAAACACATCCTTGCCGTTGCAATGGATAATCCGCAGGTTTTTCAACCCGGTGAAATTATTGGCAGCTTTCCGGTTGGCCGTTTGATCAGCCTTAGGCACCGAAATACCATAACCGTTATCCTGAAATACAAAGATTACAGGCAGTTGTTCATTTGAAGCGCCATTGATGGCTTCGTAAACATATCCTTCCGACGCAGATGATTCACCGTGAGAACTGATGGCCACGCCTTTATGTTTGTATTTTTTCATGGCGCGGGCAACCCCTGCAGCATGCAATGTGTGGTTTCCGGTACATGAAGATACATTATTGATGTTCCATTCGGGTTTGGCAAAGTGATTCGACATATGCCGGCCACCACCGGCCACATCGTTATCCTTGGATATTCCGTTGCAGATGATCTCTTCGGCCGTCAGTCCGGCTGATATGCAGGTGAGCATATCGCGGTAATAAGGGAAAAGATGATCGGTTTTCCGGTTAAAATTTTGTCCAATGGCCAGCTGAATGCCGTCATGACCGGCATAGGGTGCATGATATGACCAGCCAATGGCCTGTTTCAGGTAATTGGGTGCACGGTCGTCGAGGGCACGGCCCAGCACCATCAGGTAAAACCATTTGGAAAGAGTATCCTTGTCTGTCTTTTTTATGTGATATCTTTTAGGTATTTCCATCTTCAAATTTTCAAATTATCTCATTTTAAAATTATCAAAGTGTTCTTTTCAAATCAAACGCTTCCAGCAAATCAGCAATCCTGCGCAGGAACATACCGCCCAATGCACCGTCCACAATGCGGTGGTCATAAGAAAGAGACAGGATCATTTTGTGCCTGATGGCAATCATATCGCCCGTTGGAGTTTCAATTACAGCTGGCTTCTTTTCGATGTTTCCGGTAGCCAGTATGGCCACCTGGGGCTGGTTGATCACCGGAGTACCGGTAATATTTCTGAAAGTACCGAAGTTTGTTATAGTAAAGGTACCACCCTGGATGTCATCAGGAGCGAGCGAGCCGTTTCGGGCGGCATCTGCAAGCCTGTTCAGTTCGGAAGCCAGTCCAACCATGCTCAGCTGATCGGCATTTTTCAGCACCGGAACTATGAGATTGCCCGATTTCAGGGCAACGGCAAATCCGATGTTGATATTTTTCCGGAGGATGATCCGGTCACCGTCAACAGAAGCGTTCACACCTGGGTATTCCTTCAGCGCCAATGCAGTAGCTTCAAGGAAGGCGGGCATGTAGGTCAGCTTGATTTTTTCCCGCTTCAGAAATTCATCTTTATATTTCTCGCGCCAGAGCACCAGGTTGGTCACATCGGCTTCCACAAAGTTAGTCACATGCGCAGAAGTGTGCTTCGACATGACCATATGTTCCGCAATAAGTTTTCGCATACGGTCCATTTCCACTATTTCGTCGCCGGGTTGCAGGGTGATGTTCAGTTTTGCAGATGATGCGGGTTTGGTTGCAGCAGTTTGCTGCTGAACCGATTTTTTACCCCTGTTCTCAATATACTTAAGCACATCCTGTTTGCGCACCCTGTTGTTTTCACCTGTTCCGGGTATGGAATCCAACTCTGCGGCGCTGATATTTTCTTTTGCAGCAATGCTGTTAACCAGCGGCGAATAGAACCTGCCGGAGGATTGTACACCATTTTCAGTATTCTTTACTGCCCCTGCCGCTACTGCCGCTTTTCCGCCTGCTGCTGCCACTGTCCCTGCTACTGCCGCTTTTCCCTCCCCTGCCGCTGCTGACTCTTTTTCGCCTGCTACTGCTCCTGCTCCTGCCACTGCCGCTGCTGACTCTTCCACATTCCCCTTGCCTTCGGTATTGATAACAGCGATTACCTCGCCAACCGGAACAAGAGCATTTTCATCAAAAAGAATTTTCAGCACCTTACCAGAAACCGGGGACGGAATTTCAGAGTCAACTTTGTCGGTAGCAATTTCGAGCAACGGATCATCATCCTTAACCATGTCACCTGGTTTCACCAGCCACCGGATGATGGTTGCTTCCTGAACACTTTCGCCCAACTTGGGCATTACTAAATTAAAATCAGCCATGTATTTCTTATTAAAACTGAATTATACCAAATATACAAAAAGATAACACACAACCCTGCCCGACTGTTCATTGCATAACAAAATATTGTTTTTCCGTCAATTTTCTGTGAGAATTTCAAATAATAATTATCTTTGCAACCCGATTAGGGGCGTGGCCCCGCCAGCGGCGGGGTACTTGTCAGGTTAAGTGAAATAAAATAAATAACGGGGCGTGGCGCAGTTGGCTAGCGTACTTGCATGGGGTGCAAGGGGTCGGAAGTTCGAGTCTTCTCGCCCCGACTAATAAAGGTTGTCTGATTCAGGCAGCCTTTTTTTATTCGTCATGGGCGTGGCCCCGCCATTGGGCGGGGTACTTGCATGGGGTGCAAGGGGTCGGAAGTTCGAGTCTTCTCGCCCCGACTAAT
>CAZLLD010000129.1:0-6638 GCA_964560225.1 uncultured Bacteroidales bacterium | reverse complement strand
CGCTACTGAACGTGCTGAACGGAAACCTGAAACCCCGGCAGGGAAGCATCAGGGTCAACGGATGGGACATTCATGAAAATAAGCAAATGCTCGAAGGAGTCATTGGTTATGTTCCACAGGACGACCTGCTGATCAAGGAACTGACGGTTTATCAAAACCTTTATTATAATGCCAGGTTATGTTTCGACGGGTATACCGAAGAACAAATCAATGAAGTGGTTGAGGATGCACTCATCGACTTTGACCTGGTGGAAGCGCGTGACCTGAATGTAGGCGATTCATTCAGCACATTCCTGAGCGGGGGACAGCGCAAGCGGCTGAACATTGCCCTCGAGCTGATCAGGGAACCTTCGATACTTTTCGTTGATGAACCGACATCGGGTTTGTCCTCGGCTGATTCGGAAAAGATCATTACGCTGCTCAAAAGACAAACACTGAAAGGCAAACTGATCATAGCCAATATGCATCAGCCCTCATCAAACGTGTTCAGGATGATTGACAAGTTACTGGTGATGGACCAGGGCGGGAGGGTGATCTATTACGGGCATCCCATGAGTGCTTTGACCTATTTTAAACAAGAGGCACATTATGCCGATGCAGAAGAAACTGAATGCCTGAGCTGCGGCAATATCGAAACCGATGAGATACTCAGGATTGTGGAAGCACGTGAGGTGGATGCCAACGGGCGGTTGACCCGCAAGCGGAAAACAACGCCGGAAGAATGGTATCAGCGATTTCTGCAAAAAAATGATCCTGAAATCAGAAAGATAGTGAGGGAACATGATTCTACAATACCCAAGAATAATTTCAGGATTCCCGATCACTTGAATCAAATCATCATATTTCTGAAACGCGACCTGCTGGCCAAGTTTTATAATAAGCAATACCTGGCCCTGCTGGCACTTGAAGCACCAATCCTTGCATTTGTGCTGGCTTTTTTTTCAAAGAACTTCACTTTCATCAATGGTATTCCCCGGTATATCTTTGGTGAAAATGCCGTCCTCCCCGCTTTTCTGTTTATGGCTGTGATTGTGGCCCTGTTTCTGGGATTGGTTATCAGCTCTGAGGAAATTTTCAAGGACCGCAAAATTCTCAAGCGCGAGAAGTTTTTGAACCTGAGCCGCTCAAGTTACCTGTTTTCAAAGATCTTTGTTCTCTTTGCCGTATCGGCATTGCAGTCGTTTGTTTTTGTGCTTATCAGCAATTCCATGCTTGAAATTGACGGTATGCTTTTCCGCTACTGGCTGATCCTGTTCACCGTATCATGCTGGTCGAATATGGTGGGTTTGAATATTTCATCCGGATTCAACTCGGTTGTTACCATATACATACTCGTACCGTTGATACTGGTGCCTCAGCTTCTGCTAAGCGGTGTTGTGGTTGATTTCAGCAAAATGCATAACAAGATTGCCAATGATAAAGCCGTACCCATTATTGGTGATTTCATGACCTCCAGGTGGGCTTATGAAGCATTGGCCGTTACTCAGTTTAAGGACAATGCCTATGAAAAATTGTTTTATGAACCTGAAAGCCGGGCTAAGAATGCAGGGTACTTCAGATCCTATGCGATCCCGGGTTTAACCGAAATCAATAATGATACAAGGGACCTGTACAGGAATAACTCCGACACCTTCAGATACGAAAACAATCTGATGGTATTGCGTTCCGAGATAAACTTCATTTGCCATGACATCGGGTTGAAACCTCCAGCCTATATCGACAGTCTGACAAAAGAACTGTATGATCCTGTTTTGCACGAATCAGTCAGTGCCACACTTGACAGAGCTTTCCCGGTATACCGAAACAGATATAACAGGGCTGTTAATGAGCGCGATGAGATATACAGAAATCTGCTGAATGACCTGGGAGGTGAAGCAAATTTTTTGAAATTCAAACAGCGGTATTATAACAAGCAACTTGCCGCAGTGGTTAACAATGAAAAGGAAATCATGAATTACAGCGTCCATGACGGTGAAATGATTCCCATTAAAGATGCCATTTTCAGGGAGCCGATGGGAAACAGCTGGAGAGCTCATTTTTACTCACCGGTTAAAATGTTTTTCGGTAATATGACAGATACTTACTGGTTTAATCTGATGGTAATTTGGGTAACCAGTATGTTACTTTTCGTTTTGCTGTATTATGATATTATACGCAAAGCATTGACATACCTGGAGACACTCCGGTTAAACCGGCTGAATAAGTTGCGCCTTAACCGGCTGATCAAGATTACAGAACAAAACATACCTGTTAAAAACAGGTAGAAAAACCATCGTTTGTGTTTCTACAATTCCTTTAGTATAAAATCCGTCATCATGGTATACAGGTGCAGGCGTGTGTTCCCTCCGTACAGGCTGTGGTTTTTGTTGGGATAGAAAAACTGCAGGAATTGTTTGTTTTCGATGATCAAACGTTCCGACATTTCCATAGAATTTTGCAAATGTACATTGTCATCAGCTGTTCCGTGAACCAGCAATAGTTTACCTTTCAGAAGTTCTGCATGGTTAATCGGTGAATTGTCATCATATCCCTTCGCATTATCCTGAGGTTTCCGCATGTATCTTTCGGTATAGATGTTATCGTAAAATCTCCAGTTGGTTACCGGGGCAACTGCTATCCCCATGCTGAATACATCGGCCCCCCGCGTGAGGCAAAGCAAGGTCATGTATCCTCCGTAACTCCAGCCCCAGATTCCGATCCGGCTTGGGTCAATCCATATTTGGTTTCCAAGAAATCTGGCAGCGCTGATCTGATCTTCGGTTTCCAGTTTTCCCAGCTGAAGGTAGGTGCTTTTTCTGAAAGCTTCCCCGCGACCATCGGTTCCTCTGTTATCAATACATGCAACAACAATTCCGTGTTGTGCAAGCAGCTGCTGCCATGCCATTCCGTTGTCCCAGCTGTCACTTACATCCTGTGATCCGGGCCCGCCATAAACACTCAGGAACAATGGATATTTCTTTGTTGAATCAAAATCTGCCGGCTTTATCAGGTAAGCGTTCAGTTCAAGGCTGTCAGAAACCGGAATCCGTATGAACTCTTTTGGGCTGAAGCCATACTCCTGTATCGTTTTCTTTAGCCTGATGTTGTCTTCCAGAGTTCTTAAAACACTTCCGTCATTCCTGCACAGAGTGCAGGTAAATGGATTATTGGCATCTGACCAGGTATCTATGTAGTATCTGAAATTGCAGCTGAATTCGGCATTGTGTGTACCGGCATTATTGGAGATACGATGGATATTAGTTCCGTCAAGTTTCACTGCGTAAACGTGCTGTTGAATTTCAGATTCCCGGTTGGCTGTGAAATACAAGATGCCTTTTTTCTCATCAATGCCCAGCAGTTTCCTGGCATCCCACCGGCCGCTTGTAAGAGGGCTCACCAGACTTCCGTCAAGCCTGTAGAGGTAAAAATGAAAATTTCCTGACCGCTCACTGTGCAGAATAAAGAATTTCCCGTCGCCGGTAAAATGAATGAAGTTGTCATCAATATCTGAAACGAACTTCTCATTCTCTTCTGTATAAATGGCGGATGAATTTCCTGTAAATGGATTGGCCAGCAATACTTCCGCCTTGTTCTGCATTCTGTTCAACCTGATGATACAAAGTTGTTCAGGTGATGCAGTCCATTTGATCCGGGGAATGTATTGATCTGTTTCCTTCCCAATATCCATTACCCGGATCTCGTTGGATTCCAGATCGAATACCCGGATGGTCACCAGTGAATTATCTTCTCCTGCTTTGGGATATTTGAAGTGATGTACGTCAGGGTAAAGACCATTGAAAACGTTCATTTCAAATTCCTTTACCAACGATTCGTCAAACCGATAAAAGGCAATGCGTCGGCTGTCGGGCGACCAGCAATAAGCCTGTGAGAACCCGAACTCTTCTTCATAAACCCAGTCGGGTGCGCCATTGATGATCCGGTTTGTTTCACCATCCGAAGTAACCTGTGTTGTAATTCCGTCAACCAGGTTCCGGTAATACAGGTTGTTTTGCCTTACGAAGGCTACTTTCAGGCCATCGGGAGAAAACGTGGCAAGCTGCTGTTTGCCGGTTCCCTCAAGGGGAATGATTTCCTTTTTCAACAGGTCACAGATCCAGTAACGGGCTTCAAAGGAATGCCTGTATATTCGTGAAACCTGAGAGGTCAGCAGAATTTTTTTCCCGTCATTGCTGAGTATATAATCGGTGATTGAAACAGAACCCTTGTTCCGATATTCCGAAGCATCGAAAATAACTGTTTTTTCTTTGCCGGTTTTGTAGTCGTATTGAACGATTCTTGAATTGGATTCCAAAACGGTGTAATGCTCTCCGTCGGCAGTTGAACGGATATTGTCGATTGTTTCGGGGTTAAAGGCATGGTCCCGGAAGATTTTTTCGAGTGTCAGTTGTTGTCGGGCCTGTCCGGATACATTACCGGAAAACAGACCTATTAGAATCATCAAAACCGGTAGGTAAAAAATTTTCTTCATGACCAAATTCAGATTACATTAATTAAGAATCGCTGTTGTTGCCATGTATCCATGATAATTATCGGAAAAATAACCGTTTTTTTTCTATCTTTGCAGCTCATTTACAAAAAAATCAGTTGATGATCAGAATAACATTGCCCGACAACTCGGTCAGGGAATTTGAGCCGGGAGTAAACGGAATTGAAATAGCTAAAAGTTTAAGCAACAGTCTGGCTCGTGAGGTAATAGCTGTCAGCGTTAATGATGAAGTGTGGGATGTCACGCGCCCCCTGAATTCAGATGCCCGTATTGTGCTTCACAAATTTGATTCACCCGAAGGCAAACATGCTTTCTGGCATTCTTCGGCCCACTTAATGGCTGAAGCTTTGGAAGCATTGTACCCGGGAATCAAATTTGGCATTGGTCCTGCCATTGAGAACGGATTCTATTACGATGTGGATCCGGGCGACGGGAACGTGATTACAGAGGCCGATCTGCCCAAAATTGAGGAGAAGATGTATGAGTTGAGCCGGCTCAACAGCGTATACAAGCGGGAGGATATTACCAAGGACCTTGCACTGGAACTCTTCAGGAAAAAGAATGATGAATATAAGGTTGAACTGATACAGGATCTTCAGGATGGCACCATCACGCTTTACAAGCATGGTAATTTCACCGACCTGTGCCGCGGACCGCACCTTCCCGATACCGGTTTCATCAAAGCCATTAAATTGTTGAGCATAGCAGGTGCTTATTGGCGTGGCGATGAAAAAAGAAAGCAGCTCACCCGTATTTACGGAATCACCTTTCCAAAAAAACAACTTCTCGATGAGTACCTGGTTATGCTGGAGCAGGCTAAAGCCAGAGATCACAGGAAGCTGGGCAGGGAGCTGGAACTATTTACCTTTTCTCAAAAAGTAGGCCTGGGTTTGCCGCTGTGGTTGCCCAAAGGAGCACAGCTGAGAGAGCGGCTCGAGAACTTCCTGAAGAAGATTCAGACAAGATATGGCTATCTTCCGGTGATGACACCCCATATAGGGCAGAAAGAACTCTATGTAACCTCTGGTCATTATGAGAAATACGGTAAAGACTCATTTCAGCCGATCCATACACCCGAGGAAGGAGAGGAGTTTCTGCTGAAACCAATGAATTGTCCGCACCATTGTGAGATTTTCAAGAGCAAGCCCCGTTCATACAAGGATTTGCCGGTAAGATATGCAGAATTCGGCACAGTTTACCGCTATGAGCAGAGTGGTGAATTACACGGACTGACACGGGTAAGGGGTTTTACCCAGGACGATGCGCATATATTCTGCCGTCCCGATCAGTTGAAAGAAGAATTTGTCAAGGTAATTGACATCATTCACATTGTATTCAAAGCATTTGAATTCAAAGATTATATTGCCCAGATTTCTTTGCGCGATCCGGAAAACAAGCAGAAGTATATCGGGTCAGATGAAAACTGGGAGCGTGCGGAAAACGCAATCATTGAAGCCACCCGCGAGAGAGGAATGCAAACCATTACGGTAAAGGGTGAGGCAGCGTTTTACGGGCCGAAGCTCGATTTTATGGTTAAAGATGCCCTGGGACGCAAATGGCAGTTGGGAACCATTCAGGTTGATTACAACCTGCCCGAGCGGTTTGAACTCGAGTACACAGGAAGTGATGATCAGAAGCACCGGCCTGTTATGATCCACCGGGCTCCTTTCGGATCCATGGAGCGTTTTGTTGCCGTGCTTATTGAGCATACAGCCGGTAAATTCCCGCTTTGGCTGACGCCTGACCAGGCAGTCATATTACCCATCAGCGAAAAATACCATGATTATGCGGAAAAAGTTTTAAAATTCCTAAATAATTACGATATTCGCACCCTGATTGACACCCGGAATGAAAAGATCGGTAAGAAGATCAGGGACAATGAGTTAAAGAGGATTCCTTACCTGTTGATCGTGGGAGAAAAGGAAGAAGCTGATGGCACTGTGGCGGTCAGGAAGCAGGGAGCAGGAGACCAGGGATCAATGAAGATCGAAGCATTCAGGGATTTTATTCAGAATGAAGTGAATAACCAGATGAATAGTGTAATTTGAGAATTTGAAAATTTGAGAATTTGAGAATTTGATAATTTGATAATTTGATAATTTGATGATTTGAAAATTTGATGATTTGAAAATTTGATGATTTGAAAATTTGA
>CAZLLD010000128.1:0-6801 GCA_964560225.1 uncultured Bacteroidales bacterium | reverse complement strand
AATCAAGCGAAAAATGATTTTTTTTTTATTTTTTTTTTCACAATCTTGCTACAAGAAAATTGAAAACACAGAAAAACGTTAACAAACTTAACCTAAACCCAATACTAATATGTACAAAGAAGTCTGGAGTAATTGTTTGAAAATTATAAAAGACAACGTCCCCTCCATTAGTTTTCGTACCTGGTTTGAACCAATCGTTCCGCTCAGATTAGAAAATAAGGTACTTACCATTCAGGTTCCCAGTCCTTTCTTTTATGAATACTTAGAGGAAAAATACATTGATATCATCAGCAAAACGCTTCGCAAAGAATTGGGATATGAAGCCAAGCTTGAATACAGCATTGTAATGGAAAACCCCGGCCAGTCTGCTTCCAAACTTTACACCATCAAACTGCCGGCGAAGAATCAGATTGAAATAAAGAACAATCCTGTCAATCCGATCAATATTGAAGAGAATGCGATCAAGAATGTATTCATCATTCCGGGAATCAAAAAGATGAATATTGATCCCAGGTTGAATGCTGAGTATTCATTTGAAAATTTTGTAGAAGGAGAATGTAACCGTTTGGCCAGATCAGCCGGTTTTGCTGTTTCGAACAACCCGGGTGGCACTGCTTTCAATCCGTTGCTGATTTATGGCGACAGTGGTTTGGGAAAAACCCATCTGGCACAAGCCATAGGTATTGAAATTAAAGACAAGTACCAGGAGAAAACAGTGTTATACGTACCTGCCAACCGGTTTCAATCACAATTTGTTGAGGCCATACGCAACAACACCAAGAATGATTTTCTGCATTTTTACCAGATGATCGATGTGTTGATTATTGATGATGTTCACGAATTTGCCGGAAAAGAAAAAACACAGGATATCTTTTTTCATATTTTCAATCATCTGCATCAATCGGGCAAACAGCTTATTCTTACCTGCGACAAGCCCCCAGTTGAACTGCAAGGGTTGGAACAACGGCTGCTTTCAAGGTTCAAGTGGGGACTCTCTGCCGATTTGCAGATTCCTGATTATGAGACCAGGGTGGCTATTCTGAGACAGAAAACCTATAAAGACGGCATTACGCTGCCTGAAGAAGTTGTTGAATACATTGCCACTCATATTACCGATAATGTAAGGGAACTGGAAGGTGCATTAATATCACTGCTGGCTCAAAGCACGCTGAATAAGAAGGAAATCACGCTGAACCTGGCCAAGGAAATGATTGATAAGCTGATCAAGAATACCAAGCGTGAAGTTTCAATCGATTATATACAGAAGGTGGTATGTAATTACTTTGATGTACCGGTGGATTCCCTGCAGTCAAAAACCAGAAAACGAGAGATTGTTCAGGCCCGTCAGGTTGCCATGTATTTTTCCAAGAATCTGACCAAATCATCACTGGCAACCATCGGCTCACAAATTGGAGGTAAAGATCATGCCACTGTATTGCATGCATGCAAAACAGTCAACAACCTGGTCGAAACAGACAAGCAGTTTAAAACCCAGATTGAAGAAATTGAGAAAAAACTAAAATTCTGAGAAAAAGAAAGGTTCATTAAGTGAACCTTTTTTTTTCTGATTTATATGGAGGATTCATACAGAACACTGGAGAAACCAGCGGAGGGTATATTCCGTGATAGAAACAGCCGTTTTCTGGCATTTGGTTACCCGGTCAGGAATACTGCTGAAATCAATGATATTCTTTCGGGCATAAAAAAGAAGTATCATGATGCCAGGCATCATTGCTATGCATACAGGCTGGGGTTAAACAATGAGAACCTGAGAATGAACGATGACGGGGAACCATCGGGTACTGCTGGTAAGCCTATTTACGGGCAATTGTTAGCTCAAGACCTGACCGATACCTTGGTGATTGTGGTTCGGTATTTTGGCGGCACCCTATTAGGAACAAGCGGCCTGATCAACGCATACAGGTCGGCAACAGCCGATATGATTTCAAATGCCGTTATCGTCAGCAGATTTGTTGAAGACCGGTTCAAATTGGCTTTTCCTTACGAGAACCTGAACACGGTAATGAAAATCCTCAAAGAAGAAAATCTGGTTCCTGAAGAGCCGGTATATGACAGTCAGTGTGCCCTAACCGTTGCAGTAAGAAGAAGTCTTTCCGATAGGGTGAGCGGCAGACTGAAGGTGATCAGCGGGATGAACATAGAATCTTTACAATTGAGCGATAAAATCATTGTTCAAAAGCATAAAATGAAATAATTTAATGCGGATAATTCAAAATAATTTCTGATGAAATGAACATGTTTGCGTATGGTTGCAGAAACCGCTGAAAATAGCAAACTTGGAGTTCCATCTGACCATATGAATAAAATATTTATAGATGAAAAACAAGAGCCTGGTTTCAATTACCGATTACACCAAAGATGAGTATCTCCGTATCTTGTCACTCGCTGATGAGTTTGAAAAGAATCCTGATTCATCCCTGCTTAAGGATAAAGTTGTGGCCACCCTGTTCTTTGAACCATCCACCCGCACCAGGTTAAGCTTTGAGAGCGCCGTGCTTAAATTGGGTGGCCGGGTCATCGGATTCAGCGACTCCAGTTCTTCAAGTGTTACCAAGGGTGAAACGCTCTATGATACCATCAAAATCGTGAGCAATTACTGTGATCTGATCGTGATGCGACATCCCCTTGAAGGAACCGCGCGGTTTGCCAGCGAACTCACCAGCATACCGGTTATTAATGCGGGTGACGGAGCCAATCAGCATCCCACCCAAACCTTGCTAGATCTCTATTCGATTCAGAAAACACAGGGAACGCTGGATAACCTGACGGTTTTCATGGTGGGTGACCTGAAATATGGCCGAACTGTTCATTCGCTGCTCATGGCCATGTCGCAGTTTAAGACCACGTTTCATTTTATATCACCTGATGAACTGAAAATGCCTGAAGAATACAAGTATTACCTGAATAGTCTGGGGCTTAAGTATTCCGAACAAAAGGACCTGACCGGCAATATTGCAGGCGCTGATATAATTTACATGACAAGGGTTCAGAAGGAGCGGTTCTCTGACCCTATTGAATATGAAAGAACCAAGAATGCCTATGTTCTGAAAAACAAAATGCTCGAGGGAACAAAAGAAAACATGCGGGTTTTACATCCCCTGCCACGGGTTAATGAAATAGACCTTGACGTTGATGCCAATCCTAAAGCTTATTATTTTATGCAGGCACTCAACGGGGTTTATGTCAGGCAGGCCATTATTGCCTCTATTCTGGGTTTGAAATAAACTAAAAGATATATCCATGTTGCACATGAAAGACAAGAAACTGGAAGTAAGTGCCATTGAAAACGGCACTGTAATTGATCATATTCCTGCCAAAGCGCTGTTTAAGGTCATCTCCATTTTAAACCTTGACAAAATCGATAAGCAGATTACTTTTGGGACAAACCTCGATAGTAAGAAGCTTGGGAAGAAAGCCATTATCAAACTGTCAGACACTTTCTTTGTTGACAAGGAGATAAATAAGATAGCACTTGTGGCTCCGCAGGCCAAACTCAACATCATCAGGGACTATACTGTGGTTGAAAAGAAGGTGGTTGAAGTTCCCGATGAAATTGTCGGCATTGCCAAATGCATGAATCCCAAGTGCATTACCAATAACGAAAAAATTGTCACCCGGTTCCGTGTGGTTTCAAAAAAGGAAGTCAGGTTGAAATGCCATTATTGCGAGAAGGTTACCGACCAGGAACACATTGAGATTGTCTGAAATGGCATCGTCAGCGAAGCCGCTCGAAGGAATTAACCAGCATGTCGTCATGCCGTATTGCTCTATAGGCCATTATGGTAAGCACTGCACTGATCAGCGGGTAAATGGCTGATATTCCGAAAGAATAATCTAAGGGGTTCACGCTGTTACGGGTAGTCTTGTAATAAAGAAACATAATAAACAGCAGTATTATCAACAGAATGGTGTTGATAACACAAATTCGTATCTGGATCAGCCTGCGGTTATAAAGAAATATGCACACAAAACTGATGAGCGATGTCAGCAAAACCAGGGAGATTACGGCAACGGTACTTTTATAGGTATGCGGCTCACCAGCACTGACCTCAGCTATAATTGCATGCGACTTAAAAATCAGGGTCTGTTTATCCGCGTCCACCATTTTGGCATAAGGGCTCACTATGAGAAAACTCATTACTACAGTAACAAGCAGTAAATAAACAGATTGTACTCGTTGTATCATAATTACAGGTTTCTGGGTTCAAAAATATGAAAAAATTTAGTTGACAATTTATGTATCGGATAAATTTGAATTTAGATAATTTTGTAAAACGAAAGGTAGTATATGGAAAAAAGGGAAATACTGGCCATGATTTCATTGCTTGATG
The DNA here is from genome assembly GCA_964560225.1 of uncultured Bacteroidales bacterium. GTDB lineage: Bacteria > Bacteroidota > Bacteroidia > Bacteroidales > UBA10428 > UBA5072. The sequence continues at coordinate 2,449 of CAZLLD010000128.1, read as the reverse complement.
ACACCGACATTGAGGTCATCAATACAGTTACCGGCAATCTGGTAAAACAGGGACCTGAAGTAATTCCGGAACTGGAAAAAGCATGGGAAGGATCTCCCAATGAAAAAATTCAGACACGGCTGGAAAACCTGATCCAGGAGATCCAGTTCAACGGTGTAAAAGTTGATCTGGAGCAATGGATTCGTACCGGTGCAGAATGTGTTCTTGAAGGCGCCTTTCATGTTTCCCGATTTCAGTTTCCTGACATCAGGTTCAGCAAGTTGAATGAACAGGTTGAAATCATCAGGAAGGATGTCTGGATTGAGATTAACAGCAATCTGACTGCATTGGAAAAAGTCAAAATATTGAATTACATTATTTTTGATCTGCATAAGTTCAATCGCAATAACGACGACTTTTATGCACCCCAGAATTCTTTTATTAATCAGGTTTTTGAAAACAAGAAAGGGAATCCTATTTCTCTTGCCATCGTTTACCTTGCAGTGGCAAGCAAGCTTGAATTGCCCATTTATGGCGTTAATTTACCAAAAAATTTCATTCTGGCCTATAAGGATGAATTCAGGCATCATGATGCCGCAGATGAGTCGGAAGACATACTTTTTTATATTAATCCTTACAATAAAGGAGCAGTTTTGGGGCGAAGGGAGATTGACTATTTCATTTCGCAGCAGCAATTGAAACCCCATCATTCATTTTATGTACCTTGTTCCAATATCGACATAATTGCCAGGCTCATCAACAACCTCATTCTTTCTTTTGAAAAACTGGGCCAGGTAGAAAAAACAACCCGGATGAAGGAACTTCTCCGGGTCGTTGAATCTCAATCACTTCAGTAACTGCTAGCTGAAAACGCTATTTTGCGTAGCTCACAGCTCTGGTTTCACGTATCACGGTAATCTTAATCTGGCCGGGATAGGTCATTTCATCCTGGATCTTCTTAGCGATTTCGTATGAGAGGCTGTCGGCTTCTTTATCGGTCACTTTTTCACTGCCTACAATAACCCTGAGTTCCCTTCCTGCCTGGATGGCGTATGTTTTCATGACACCGGGATAGGAGAGGGCTAAAGATTCCAGATCTTTGAGTCGTTTGATATATGACTCAACCACTTCGCGGCGGGCTCCGGGTCTGGCGCCTGATATGGCATCACATACCTGCACAATGGGAGAAATAAGCGAAGTCATTTCGACTTCATCATGATGCGATCCTATGGCATTGCAAATCTCGGGTTTCTCCTTGTATTTTTCTGCCAATTTCATTCCAAATACAGCATGAGGAAGTTCGGGCTCATCATCGGGCACCTTGCCAATATCGTGCAACAGACCGGCTCTTTTTGCAAGTTTGGCATTCAGGCCGAGTTCACTGGCCATGATGGCACAAAGGTTTGCCACTTCACGTGAATGCTGGAGCAGGTTCTGACCATATGACGAACGGTACTTCATTTTTCCCACGAGCCGGATCAGGTCGGGATGTAAACCGTGAATACCCAAATCAATGGTTGTCCGCTTGCCTACTTCCACAATTTCTTCTTCCACCTGTTTTCTTACTTTTTCCACAACCTCCTCAATACGGGCCGGGTGAATTCTGCCATCAGTTACCAGGAGGTGCAGTGCCAGGCGGGCAATCTCCCTGCGCACAGGGTCAAATGCTGAAAGAATAATGGCTTCGGGGGTGTCGTCAACGATGATCTCAACGCCAGTGGCTGCTTCGAGAGCCCTGATGTTACGACCTTCTCTTCCAATGATCCGGCCTTTTATTTCATCGCTTTCAATATTGAAAACCGTTACCGAGTTCTCAATGGCCGTTTCCGACGCAACACGCTGGATGGTTTCAACTACCACTTTCTTGGCTTCGCGTCCGGCAGTCATCTTGGCCTCTGCCATAATTTCGTTAACATAGGAAATAGCCTGAACTTTAGCTTCTTCTTTCAGTGATTCGGTTAACTGGTTCTTGGCATCTTCCGCTGAAAGCCCTGAAATGGTTTCCAGCTGTTCTACCTGCTGCCGGTGCAACCTTTCAAGCTCTTCCGAGCGTTTGTCGAGCAAACCCAGCTGGGTTTTCATGTTTTCACGCATGGCTTCCAGTTCATTGCGTGTACGCTGTTGCTCTTCAATTTTCTGAGAAAGCTGCATTTCTTTTTGATTCAGCCTGTTTTCAGTTGCGTTAATTTTCGAATTCTTTTCATTGATGTAACGCTCATGTTCCGATTTTAACTGAAGGAATTTTTCCTTGGCCTGCAGCATCTTGTCGCGTTTCTGTGCTTCACCTTCGGCTTCAGCTTCCTTGAGCAGGGTATCACGCTTCTTTTTCAGGGCAAAATTCCAAAGGAAATAAGAAAGCCCTGTACCGGCAAGAAAACTGATGCCGCCTATCAGAAGGCATTTGACAGTTGTTAGTGTATCTAAGAGTATAATCATTGAATCTGATAATTTAATATATATAGTAAATAAA
>CAZLLD010000127.1:0-6911 GCA_964560225.1 uncultured Bacteroidales bacterium | reverse complement strand
AAATTATGCAATATGAAAATGATTATATACTTTCAGAATCAGAAATTCCTTACAAGGTCATTTTTAACCCAAAAAATGAACCTTTAAGGTCAAAATAGGGCTATTTTTTTCATTTAAAATTATGAAATACAAATACATACTTCGGTCCGACCCCGAAAGCTATTCCTCCCCTCTCAAACCAATGCCGGTATAATTAAACGGTGTAATGCCTTTCATCTCGGTTTTTACCGAATCAGCGACGTTCAATCCGTCAATGAAAGCATGTATTTCTTCTTTGTTGAGCGATTTATTGATTCGGGTCAGGTCTTTCAATGCTTCATATGGTTTTGGATAGCCTTCTCTGCGCAATATGGTTTGCAGGGCTTCGGAAATGACCATCCAATTGGCATTGAGATCGTCATCCAGGGCCTGATTGTTGAGAATGATCTTATCGAGTCCGCGCAGCAATGCTTTGAAGGCTATAACGGTATGCGCCAGGGGAACACCAACATTCCTGAGTACCGTTGAATCAGTCAAATCGCGCTGAAGCCGTGAAACAGGCAGCTTGGCAGAAAGGTGTTCGAAAACCGCATTGGCCATACCCAGGTTGCCCTCGGAATTTTCAAAGTCGATCGGGTTTACCTTGTGTGGCATTACCGATGAGCCCACTTCGCCCTCCTTGATTTTCTGCTTGAAATACTCCATGGAGATATAGGTCCAGAAATCCCTGTTGAGATCAATTAGTATGGTGTTAATCCGTTTCATGCAGTCGAACATTGCTCCCATGTTGTCGTAGTGCTCGATTTGTGTGGTAACCTGTAGTCTGTTGAGTCCCAGTACATCGTTCACAAAATGATTCGCGAAATCAATCCAGTCAACATCAGGGTATGCCACTGCATGGGCGTTAAAGTTACCGGTAGCACCTCCGAATTTGGCAGATACCGGAAGATGAACCAGCTGATCGAGCTGATTCTTCAGGCGTTCAACAAAAACCATGATTTCTTTTCCAAGGCGGGTAGGCGAAGCCGGCTGGCCATGTGTTCGGGCAAGCATGGGAACGTCTTTCCATTCCTGAATCATTTGTGATAAGCGGCCGATGATCTTGTGGAGCAGTGGAAGGTATACATCATGCAGTGCCAGTTTCAGCGTGAGCGGAACGGCGGTGTTGTTAACGTCCTGCGAGGTAAGTCCGAAATGGATAAACTCCTTGTATTTTTCGAGCTTCAGCTCATCAAACCGCGCTTTCAGGAAATACTCCACGGCCTTCACATCGTGGTTGGTGATTTTCTCACTTTCCTTAATTTTGATGGCATCTGCCACCGAAAAAATACGGTAGATCCCGCGCAGCAATTCAACGTCCGACTTTCTGAAATCAGCCAGCTGGGGAAGCGGCACCTCGCAGAGGGCAATGAAGTATTCAACCTCAACCTGCACCCTGTATTTGATCAGTGCAAATTCCGAGAAAAACTGGTCCAGGTCTGTGGTCAAATTACGATACCGCCCGTCAACCGGGGAAATTGCAGTAAGTGATGTCAGTTCCATAGCATGAGTTTAGGAATGCGAATTTATGAAAAAAGAGTGATGATTTCAGAGCGGCTAATCAGGTTATGTTTTCAAGCTGTCATCCCCGGTTGTTATCAATTGACTGGTATACTGCTGTACGGGTACAAGCGACAGCAACCCGGTCTATCCTAATGAGGATACCTTTCGAACAACAGCCCGGGCTTTGGTGCCAATATGAATGTGGTTATAAATAAAATTCGACAGCGGTTTTGATGAATACGTTTCCCAATGAATCAGGCTGAATCCGGTTTTTTGTAACAGGTACTCAAAAGACCTTCTTGAAAACATGTTGCAATGACTTGTGGCAAAAGAGGGATCATACTTTCTTTTTAACCGGGGTATCCTGTTCCTGATCCGGTGAAACCGGTGAGTCAGGCTGTTGATGTTGGGAAATTCAAAATAGGCATATCCGTTTTCTTTCAGCATACCGGATATTTTCGTAAGTGCCAGCACCGAATCAGGTAAGTGTTCAAGCACATGCCGCAAGGATACCAGATCGTAAGTATCCTGTGATTCATAGATTAAGAAATCAGCAACATCCACATCAATTTGAAGCGCTTCTTTCACAAAATCTGCGAAAACCGGTGACAATTCCAAACCTTTCACCGCCCACCCTCTTTTCCTGGCGAAATAAAGCACGCCCCCGTCGCCACAGCCAATATCCATATATTTGCCCGAAACAGGCACGAACTTTGAGAAAAACGCAACTGTGCTGGATGAGCCCTTGTCGTTTTCGTGATTCCGGTGCGGTTTGAAACGGTCGGCGAACTGCTTCTGATTATCCAGGTTGCTGGCATAATCCAGGTCCAGATTTACCAATCCGCAACAGCTGCATTTATAATACTTGTATTTGTCATTGTATCCTTCAACGTAATATAACCTCAGCTGATCGTTACCACATAATCTGCATTTCATGGCTGAATAAAAAGTTTACTTGGTTTAGCGCGTCAAAAATAACATATCCTTTTAAATATTTGTATATCAATATACACATATGTGTCATTTCATTACACCAGTCCCGTTTGTTGTGGATTGCCTAAAAGGTGCTATTTTTGTCTGTCATGAAAACTTTCCGAACACATTTAGCTAAATGAAACTACAAATTAAAGGTATGATCAGCAGGTTGATGATCCTGGTTCCCGCATTGCTTTTTCTGTCGGCCGGCACATTGGATACCTCCCTGAACAGCACAGAAACGGGAAAAGACAAGACAAAGGTATATGTTTTTGCCATCCGTGATGAGATTGGCAAACCCACGTTACGTGTTATGCGTGAGGCATTTGCAGAAGCCTTTACCATCAAAGCTGACTACATCATACTGCATCTGAACACCTATGGAGGCTTGGTCAACATTGCCGATTCCATGCGCACACGCATTCTGAACAGCCCGATACCCGTGCTGGCCTTTATTGACAACCAGGCCATTTCTGCAGGGGCACTCATTTCTATTGCATGCGACAGCATATACATGCGCCCCGGAGGTAACATCGGGGCTGCAACAGTGGTAGACCAGACCGGATCGGCAGTACCCGACAAATATCAGTCGTTCATGCGCTCTACCATGAGGGCAACCGCCGAATCACATGGCAAGGACACCATTGTTACGGGCAACGACACCATCATCCGTTGGCACCGCGATCCGCGTATTGCAGAAGCCATGGTTGATCCGCGGATTGTTGCTGAAGGTATTGACGATTCCACTAAGGTGCTGACATTTACAGCAGAAGAAGCACTGGCAAACCATTATTGTGAAGGACTGGCAAAAAACATTGAAGAAGTGCTTGCCCTGGCAGGAATCAAAAACTACGAACTGGTCACCTATAAACCATCGGGAGTTGACAGGATCATCGGATTCTTGCTCAGTTCGGTGGTTCAGGGTATTCTCATCATGCTGATGATCGGAGGCATTTACTATGAACTGCAATCGCCCGGCATCGGATTCCCGCTGGTTGTTGCCCTGACGGCGGCCATGTTGTACTTTGCACCCCTGTACCTCGAAGGTCTTGCTGAACACTGGGAAATACTCCTGTTTGTTGCAGGGATAGTCCTGGTAATTCTGGAAATTTTTGTCATTCCCGGTTTCGGAGTAGCCGGCATATCCGGGATAGCATTGATTGTGGTTGGCCTTACCCTGAGCCTTGTTGACAATGTTTCGTTCAGGTTTGAAGGAACACAGGCAATGGGTCAGTTAGCAAAAGCCCTGTTTACCGTTGTTATTTCTGTTTTTCTCTCATTTACCCTGGCTATCCTGGGAACCAAACGTTTTGCATTTTCCAAAGCCATGTCGGGTTTGGCCCTGGAAACCGTTCAGGATCATAAGGAAGGTTATGTAAGCATTGACCAGAGACAGAAAGAAATGATCGGGAAAACCGGTACTGCCAAAACCATATTAAGACCCTCAGGCCGGATTGAAATTGACGGCGAAATTTTCGATGCCAAAGCAGAAATCAGCTATATCGAAAAAGGAGAAAAGATACGGGTAATTCGCGATGAGGCCGGACAATTATATGTTGTAAAAGCATGACGGCAAAAAGAAAAAAAACAACCAGCAGTCGCAGGCTGATCCGGTATATTTTTATCGCTATTGCCGTAATTCTTGTCGTTGCCGGTATCAAGGTAGCTTCATTTTACAATCAGGTATTTGGGCCCAATATCCAGACTCCGGATAAAAAGGAATTTTACCTCTACATTCCCACCGGTTCCACTTATGAAGATGTCGTAGCCCTGCTCGATTCGAAAAACATGATCAAAAACAGGCAAACCTTCGACTGGGCTGCCAAAAAGAAGAATTACCCCGAAAACATTCATGCCGGCAGATACCTGGTTAAATACAACATGTCGAACAACGAATTGCTCAACACGTTGCGTGCAGGACTGCAGGAACCGGTTGATGTGGTCATCAATGTGGCACGTAAACCGGAAGACCTGGCTGAAAAGATTTCGGTACAGATTGAACCGGGGAAAGAGGCTATTCTGGAGCTGCTCAGAGATGAGGAATACCTGAAACAATATGACTTCAACCGGGAAACAGTTCTTGGCATGTTCATTCCCAACACCTATGAATTCTGGTGGAATACCAGTGCCGATGATTTCTTTAAAAGGATGTACAAGGAATACAAGAAATTCTGGAACTACGAAAGAACAGGAAGGGCAAAAGAAATTCAGCTTACACCAAACCAGGTAATTACATTGGCGTCAATAATAATTAATGAAACCAACAAGGAAGATGAATATCGCAGGATTGCCGGGTTGTACATCAACCGGCTCGACGTCGGCATGAGGTTGCAGGCCGATCCTACAGTGAAATACGCCCTGGGTGATTTTGAAAGGAAGCGGATTCTGAAGGATGACACCTTTGTGGATTCACCTTACAACACCTATTTGCATGACGGACTGCCACCGGGGCCCATTTCCCTTCCTTCAGTAAGGGCCATCGATGCCGTGCTGAAATATGAAAAGCATGATTACCTGTATTTCTGTGCCAAAGAAGATTTTTCAGGCTACCATAATTTTGCACGAACACTCGATCAACATAACAAAAACGCCCGTTTATATCAAAAGGCGCTCAATCGGCGGAAAATTTTAAAATAGTTCTCCATTTAATTGCTGCGGACAAAAAATATAGTGTATATTCAAGGTGCCTAAATCGCATTGAATCAATTACCCCATGGACAAGATCAAATTTGGTACCGACGGTTGGAGAGCCATTATTGCTAAGGATTACACCATTGAAAATGTGGCCAAGCTCACGCTCGCAACAGCACTCTGGTTAAACCGGAAATATAAAAACCCGGTTGCAGTTGTTGGCTACGATTGCCGGTTTGGGGGCGAAATGTTCATGGAGGCTACTGCCAAAATATTGGCTTCAAAAGGAATTCGTGTTTTCGTTTCAGAAAATTTCGTAACCACGCCCATGGTTTCCATGGGAATTGTAAAACTGAAGGCTAATTGCGGCATCATCATCACGGCAAGTCATAATTCCTCTGAATATAATGGTTATAAACTACGGGGAGAGCATGGGGGGCCTATGTTCGACAAGGACCTGAAAGATGTTGAAAACCTGATCAGCAACGAAGTTGAGATTGACCTCGAATTGCTCAACTGGAATTACCTGCTTGAACAGGGCCTGATTAACTATATTGACCTGGAAAGTATTTACCTGAAAGAAATCCGTGACACAATTGATGTTCAAAAAATAACCGATTCCAGACTCAATTTTGCATTTGACGCCATGTTCGGAAGCAGTCAGAACTTCATCCGGAAACTGCTGCCCAAAGTGCAGACGCTTCATTGCGAGGTGAACCCTTCATTCCGTGGTGTCAAGCCTGAGCCTACACGGAAGAACCTGCATGAGCTGATTGAACTGGTATGGAATAAAAAAGATATTGATTGCAGTTTTGCCGTCGACGGGGATGGTGATCGTCTTGCAGTAATTGATAAGGAAGCGGGATATTACGACGCCAACCACTTGTTGCTGATGCTGGTCCACTACCTGGCAGGCTATAAACAGCTTACCGGCAAGGTGGTGGTCAGTTTCTCCACTACCGGCAAAGTAGAAAAAATAGGCCGCCATTACGGACTGGAAATTATCCGCACGCATGTTGGTTTCACAGATGCCTCGAAAATAATGACCGAGGAAGAGGTGCTCATTGCGGGGGAGGAATCAGGAGGCATTTCTGTTGGCGGTTCGCTTCCCGAACGAGATGGCATCAGGGCCGGACTGTTGTTCTGGCAATGGCTTGCCGAATCGGGAAAATCTTTCAGTCAGCTTTATGGTGAAGTGATCAGTATCACCGGACAATTTGCTGTTGAAAGAGCAAACATTGAACTGAACCGAAATGCACGCAACAAGATTCTTGAAAAATGCAGCAATGGCACCTTCAGTCATTTCGGGAGATTCGTAGTTGAAAGATTCGAAGTATTCGATGGCTTCAAATTCTTTTTCTCCGATAACGAATGGCTGATGATCCGGTCATCCGGAACCGAACCCATCATCAGGTTATATGCTGAAGCTGAAACAGAAGAAACAGCCCAGGAGATCATCTTCTCAGGAATGAAGGCAGTGATGGAGTGAAAACCAGAGCCGTCAGAACTTACGGCAAAGATGACTTCCGGCTCTCCTATTCACCCTATATAACCAGGAGCGATTTGAAATCACAAGCAGGTCAGCGCCCTGCCATGGCCAGCGCTTTTTCTACAGCCTGATTGAGTTTCGCGGGATTTTTCCCTCCTGCATTGGCAAAGAAGGGTTGTCCGCCGCCACCGCCTTCAAACTCTCTGGCAGCAGTTTTGACTATTTCACCGGCATGAAGTTTCTTTTCCTGAACCAGCTTGTCAGATAAGGCAACTGCCAGAAAAGGTTTGTCATT
>CAZLLD010000126.1:0-6990 GCA_964560225.1 uncultured Bacteroidales bacterium | reverse complement strand
ATTTCATGACCCAGCAACAACGCCTCATCCACATCGTGGGTGACAAAAATGACGGTCCGTTTGTCGCTTTGCCAGATGCGCGAAAAGGTCCGGATGAGGTTGTATTTCAGCTTAATATCAAGCCCTTTGAGCGGCTCGTCCATCAAAATGATGTCTGATGGATAAGCAAAAGCCCGGGCAATGGAAACCCGCTGTCGCATGCCGCCGCTCAGCTTTGCAGGGTAAAAATCAGCAAAGCCCTCAAGATCGACCAGCCGGATGAAGCGACCGGTGATTTTCTTCTTTTCTGCTTCAGGCAGGTTCCGGTCAAGCACAAAGGCGATATTCTCTTCAACTGTTTTCCATGGAAGCAATCTCGGATCCTGGAATATATAAGATACCGTTTTATTATCGAAACCATTCAGCAATCCGCTGTCGGGTGCGGTTAAACCACCAATAATATTCAGGAGTGTGGTTTTTCCGCACCCCGAAGGTCCCAGGATGCAGGTTATCTGACCCTCCGGTAGCGCCAGGTTGAAGTCACTGAACAACAACATGTCACCATATGCCTTATGCAATCCTTTTATTTCAAGCTCCTTGCTCATTGTTTCCAGGGTGTGACTTGGTGTTCGGTAAACCGGATCAGTTTCTCAAAACCGTAACTGATAAGCACGGCCAGAATGGTCCATGCAATTACGGCATCAACATTCAGGAAGGTTTGCGCCTCGTGCATGATGGTTCCTATACCATATCTGGGCTGACTGAGTACTTCGCCGATGATGATGGCGCGCCATCCGATTCCCATGGCACTGGAGGCTCCGCTGATGATGAAAGGCATGATGGCGGGTATATATACTTCCTGTATGATCCGTTTTCTGCCGGTTCTATAAAAGACGGCCATTTCAACCAGGTCGCGGTCGATGCTGCCAATACCATCAATAACATTGGTGCAGATGAACGGAAACATGGTAAGCATAGCAATGAAGACCGGTACAGCACTGGCATGAAACCAGATAAGTGCCAGCAATATCAGAGCAATTACCGGTATTGACCGTATGGTAACCAGTATGGGCTTCAGGAAGGCGTTGAACTGAGCACTTAGTCCGGCCCATATCCCAATGCCCACCCCCAGTATAAATGACACTGCAAATCCGATGATTCCTCGTAGTATGGTAGTACCCACAATGGCTATGAATTTACCATCTCCAAAAAGCTTCAGGGTGGTAAGCAGGGTCTTCTCGGGATGCGGAAGAACAAATTCCGAATCGTAATGCAGCGCCAGTAATTTCCAGACGACCAGCATCACCATTACTGAAATTACGCTGATGATTTGGGTTTTAGTAATAGAAAGCTTCATCGGGCATCTTTCCTCCAATTATTTCGGGATTCATCTGGTAAAACACATTCAGATAGGCCCCAACCTGTTGAGATAGGCCACGTGCGCGGACAAACCGCAGGTTGGCCCTTGGGATGGCAACACGGGCAACTGATTCATCGGGCAGAATCTGGTGTTTTGCAATAAGAACGGCTGCACTGTCGGGCTGATAATTTACCCACAGCGTGGATGCCGCGTATGCCGACACTACCTGTTCAACCAATTGAGGTTGTTCCTGTATGAGTTTCTTTTTAGCTATAAAAGCGGTAATAGCCAGCGGGGTTCCCTGGTGACGGGCCCATTCATCGTTCAGGTCGAATACGGGTTTTACCTGTTTGTTCTTCTGCATGACTAAGCTGGCAAAGGGTTCGGCTACCACGCCCAGTTCAGCCTGGTTGGCTGCCACCGCGTTGGCCAGGTCAATGTGGGTAGGAAAACTGTAATCAAGGGTGATGTCTTTATCAGGATCAATGCCATTCTGAAGCAACAGGTAACGGAACAGCACATCGGGTGTCATGCCCCGGGCCATCACATGTACTCTTTTGCCTTTCAGGTCGGCCCACTGCGTAACGGAAGTATCAGATCCAAACACATAAAAAGTGCCCCATACCGGGATGGCTAGCAGCTGGTATTCCAGGCCCTTGTTGTACATGATGGCCGCCATGGTGGTGGGTAAAACGGCAAAATCGGCTGTCCCGTCGAGCATCATCTTCCGAACCTGGATGGGTTCATTCAGTATCTCTATCTTCAGGGCAGAATTTTCTTCGCGGCTCAGGCTGTCGATCATCCGGATCATGCCCATAGCCGATGGCCCTTTCAGGGTGGCAATGGTACAGGTATCCGTTTTGCCCAATTGTGAGGTCCGGCAACCCGCTGCCAATAGCAATGTCAGTAATATAATGTAATACCTACCGGTCATAAAGCAATTCTTTCCACAACACAAAACTATTTATTTCAATGCATTTAAGCATCATTTTGGGTGGTGTTTTAAAAAAAAGGACTAAAAGGACTTTAAAGACTAAAAGACCTTGGTGCCAAAATTTCTTTTTGTTGAAATCAAAAATGTTCTTACCTTTGTGAATCAAATAACAATAAGGCCTGTTTTTGTACTGAGATTTGAAAACGTTTTTAAATCAAGGGCTTGCAGGTAAATGAATAATCCAATCCGGAGGTATGCTGATGGAAAAGAGAGTAGGAACTGCACTGATTCAGGTTGAGCACCGCGATGTAGCTCACCAGCTGAACGAAATCATTTCAAATCATTCCCACATTGTTTTAGGACGTCAGGGCTTGCCGCGCAGCAACGGGCAAAGCATTATTTCCCTTGTTCTTGAAGGTACCACCGATGAGATTGGATCCCTAACCGGCCAGTTGGGCAGGTTAAAGGGTATTCAGGTAAAGTCGGTACTTTTAAAGAACAAAAATGATGCGTAAAATTTCCTTATTAGTTGCGGTATTAACCGCCATTTCCGTGGGTGTTTCGGGTCAGAACATCCAATCACAACCTGCACAGTCAGATTCTGCAAAACTATCGGAACAACCCACGCCATTGGGTGAAGTAACTGTATCCAGTCTGCGTTTCAATCGCAAGGTAAAAGAATTACCCACACCATTGGCTGTGATTGGCGCCTACGATTACAAGAGCAGGTCGGCCCTCACCCTTTCAAATGTATTGCGTTCACAACCCGGCATTGCCATGGGAAGCGATGGTGTTTGGGCAACCAACGTCACCATCCGCGGACTGAATGAGAACCGGCTGGTAACCCTCATTGATGGTCACCGTGTGGAAACTGCCACCGATCTTACAGCCTCGTTCAGCATGGTTGATGTGAATGACATTGAGCGGGTGGAAGTGGTCAAGGGCGCACAGTCATCACTTTACGGGACCGGTGCCATGGGCGGCATTGTCAATGTCATTACACGCGACGGCCATTTTGCCGCAAAACCTTACGTCTCCGGAAACATTACATCTGGCTTTGCATCAGCGAACAAGCTGTTCACCGAACATGCCGATATCAGTACCGGTGCCGGCAAATGGTACTTGCGGCTTAGCGGCACCTATGGCAAGGCTGATGACATGCATACCCCGGATGGCGAATTACCTAACAGCCAGTACACCTATAACAACCTGGCCATAAAAACCGGATTCAAACCCCGGAACAACCATTTGCTTAAATTTCAATATCAGCGCAACTGGAATACCGATGTTGGCATTCCGGGAGGCAGTGCTTTTGCTGGTCCGGCCGAAGCCACTTATACCGACATTGGCCGGCATCTGTTGGCTGCCAGCTACGAAATAACGGGAATATCAGAAAATCTGGCTTCACTGAAACTCAGCTATTTCACGCAATACATCCTTCGTGATGTAGCTATGAAACCCAATACGGTAGCTGTAAACACCCTGCCCAATGGAAATATACAAAGAACCACTCCTACCCTGGTTACTCCTGTTGGCAAGCATCTTACCAATGGCGTACAATTGCAAAGCACCTGGAATTTGGCTTCAAACCACACAATGATAGCCGGGATTGACGCCTGGGCTCGCAGGTTAACCACCGGCCGCATCAAGTATATCACCGTGGAGGTGGCCAACCCACAGGGTACGGTATTGGTAACTAACCACCTTGAACGCGGAGAAACGCCCATTCCCGAATCTACCTTCGGCAGTGCCGGTATATTTCTCCAGGATGAAGTGCGGTTGTTTGACGACAAGCTCAAACTGATTGCAGGAGGCCGGATCGACGGAGTACTGGTTCAGAACCGGGAAGGTTTGGATGTGGATTACCTGATTGTGAATGGCACACTCAATGATTCACCGGCCAACCAGCGTGTCACTTTTGAAAAAGGTACCGAAAACAGCCTGTCGTGGAGTGTCAATGCCGGCATACTTTACGATCTGTCGGATTATTCAGGGATTACCCTGAACGTAGCACGTTCATTCAGGGCACCATCGCTTGAAGAACGTTTCAAGTATATCGACCTGGGTAATTATGTCCGCCTGGGCAACCCTGCACTGGAACCCGAAAGCGGGTACAATGCCGATCTGGGGCTCAGGGTTTGGAAACCGGGATTTATGCTTCAGGCAGGAGTCTTTGTCAACCGGCTGACCAACCTCATTGTCGAATCACCGGGTGAATTCATTTATACTGTAAACACAGGTACCGCCGAGATGGTTACCGATACCCTTCCTGCCCTGGTGAATACCAATGTGAGCCAGGCACTGCTCTATGGTTTCGATTACGAATTGCAGGCCAAACTATACGGAGGATTTGTACTGCTTCATTCCGGCTCCTTTGTGAGAGGTTGCGATACCGAAGCCGATGCCAACCTGCCGCAAATACCACCGGCAAATGGTCGGCTTGGCATCCGCTATACGCATCAGGGAATGGGATCGGCCGAACTGACCTTAACCGGTGCGCTGGAACAGGACAAAACAGCTGAAAACGAAGAAAAAACAGACGGTTACACACGGCTTGACCTGATGCTGCGAACCAACCGGATTCACCTCGGACCATTGGACCTTGAGCTATTTGCCGGTATCGACAACGTAACGGATAAACGTTACGCCAATCACCTTTCCACCAACAGGGGCAGTATCAGCGTGGAACCGGGGCGCAATATTTATGTGCGGTTGAACCTGACGTTTTAGCCTGATCAGGTTCAGACCAATAAAAAAGTTGAGGTATTTCAATTTTTATCATGTTCACAGTTATTTCATAACCCGAAGGAGTCATAGGGCAAAACAGTAGTTTTGCACAAAAAAATATGCAATTCAGCGAACTGTATGACAATAATGACAGGCAGATTTTAAAAATTGCCGAAGATGCTCTCGATCCAAAAATTGACAGGGTTCAGGAAATCATTGGTTATGCCAAAGAAGCAGGTATTAAAAAAATAGGCATCGCCAATTGTATCACCTTTAACAAGGAAGCCGATCAGCTCGAGAAAACACTTACCGAATCAGGATTTGAGGTATCAAAAGTGAATTGCAAATATGGCCGGGTAAGTTTTGATGACCTGGTTCCGGGTTACCGGGGTATCTCCTGTAATCCGGCCGGACAGGCCAAATACCTCGAAGAGCATGCAACCCAGCTTAACATTATGATGGGCTTGTGCCTTGGGCACGATATGATTTTCAATGTCAAATCCAAAGCCCCCGTAACGCCTTTAATCGTCAAGGATCGCAAACTTAAACACCAGACTTTGCTAAAATTTCAGCAGGATCCAGAATAATGCTCATTCCCTCACAAAACTTATTACTACTTTTATAACGGCTTTCCCTTGGTCTTCTCCAAAGAAAACCTTAGAAGAATTGTGCGCTTTTTTGCCATGACGTGCCTGACAGCATCTTTTTTCAGTATTTCCTGAGAACCAAAAAGAATCGCTTAAAGAAAAATGAAAGGCTTTGTTCACGTATACACCGGAAACGGGAAAGGAAAGACCACCGCGGCATTGGGCCTGGCAGTCAGGGCAGCTGGTGCGGGTAAAAAAGTTTTCTTTGCACAGTTTGTAAAGGGACTGGATTACGCTGAAATTGATGCAGTACGCAGGTATCTGCCAACCATTGTTATCAGGCAATACGGGCAGGGGTGTTTTATTGTTGAAATGCCCACGCAGAGCGATATTGATGCAGCCCGGAATGGGCTGAAAGAAGTAACAGAATTACTTGCATCGGGAGAATACGATGTGATGGTACTGGATGAAGCCTGCATTGCCCTATACTACAACCTTTTTTCCGTGACAGAACTGCTCGAAAGCCTGAATAAAAGGAGAGCCGAAACCGAAGTGATTGTCACGGGACGTTATGCACCTGCAGAGCTCATAGAAGCCGCCGACCTGGTGACGGAAATGAAAGAAATAAAACATTACTACACCAGCGGGGTTGAAGCCCGGAAAGGCATCGAATACTGAAAAAACACAATAATGAATGTAGCAATGGCAGAACTGCGCCAGGAAGTGCAGGCATGTAAAAAATGTAGCCTGTCCGAAACACGAAATCACGTAATATTCGGAGAAGGCAATGACAATGCCGAAATCTTGATCATAGGAGAAGCGCCCGGAAGAGACGAAGACATACAGGGAAGACCTTTTGTAGGGGTGTCCGGCCAGTTGCTCGACAAAATTCTGGCTGCCTGCGGGTTTACCCGAAGCCAGCACATTTTCATCAGCAACATTGTTAAGTGCAGACCTCCCGATAACAGGGTTCCCACACCGCAGGAAGCAGCTGTATGCATGCCCTGGCTGTTGAAACAAATTGAACTGATTAACCCCAGGATATTGATCCTGCTTGGTGCTACCGCCCTGAAGTATATTATGGGCCCTGATCACCGCATTACCCGCGAGAGAGGAAACTGGCAGACCTGGCAGAACAGGCTGGTAATGCCTGTATATCATCCGGCAGCGCTGTTACGCGATCCGTCGCTAAAACGCGACACCTGGGAGGATTACAAAAAAATTGTTCATAAATACCGCGAACTGGTTAATCCTGAACATTATTCGGCTCATGTTTAAGGACAAAAACTTTTTTCGTATGACACGATAACCTTAAACAGGTCGTTGATTTTTTCCGATTCAGGAAGAGCCTGCCGTATCAACTCCAGGTACTGTCGCTCCATCAGAAAATCCATGGTTGGTCT
>CAZLLD010000125.1:0-6995 GCA_964560225.1 uncultured Bacteroidales bacterium | reverse complement strand
ACGTCCGGTTCTGCGAGGGGGTAGGCGGAGTAATCCGCCATCCTATCTCAATTGTACGCCATTATGGGAGCAACTCATAGACACAGACTGTAAATAATGAAGAGCAAATCATTTTATTGGGAAAAAGATTTAAGAAAGGTGATTAAAAGTTGGGATTTTATACCTGGTTCACCATCTGATGAGTTTAATACTTTAAATCATAAAATATTGAATCATATAAATAGTGGTGCAGATAAAGATAAGATATTTAATGTTATACGGAGTGAGCTAATTACTTATTATGGATTATCACCTAATGACAATGATATAGAGCAAATAACTGAGGAGATACTTTCTTGGTGGAGTAATCAATAATGCTGTGTTTAAAAAATTCGGAGATAATAAATTAACTGCTGACCCTAAAGAGCATATAAAAAGAGCTAAATTATTGTTGGATTTAAATAATAATGCTTTATTACTTTATATTGCTCTTGAATTAAGATTAGCGACAGAGAGATTACAACACAATCAGCTTTCTCTTTCAGAGTATGCAACAATTCAAAATAAGAAGGGTAATGATCCAAAGAAGAAAAAACTAATAATGAACAGTATTGATCCGAATTCAGATTATGATTACAAAATATACTATCATGATCCTGAAATTGGAAGTAGAATATATTGGGGAGAATACAAGAACATATCAACACAGAAAATTAAAACTATTGAGGGCAAATTAGGTAACTTACTACACATGAAGGAAGGATTAAAATTAGGGATTAAAAACGATCCATGGTATGCAGATACAAGAAAATTCCTCAATGATATAGTGAATTATTTGGATGAGAGATTAACAAACTCTGATTATTATTTCAGTTTTACAAATCTGGATAATTTTGAATTAGAAAAAAAAGAATAACGGCGTACAACAACCGGTGAACGTTGTATGTGATTTTAGTAAAAATACTCAACCAGACAATTTTCTTCTGAATAAGTTGTACTTAAGGACAACATTTATTATATTTGCACCATAAAGATTAAATGAAGCACAGAACTATCATATTTTACAAGGATTACTTTGAGAAGTTCTTTGTCAAGCAACGTCAAAAGGTAAGAGACAAAATCATCTGGACTTTTGACTTAATTGAGAATCTTCCAAAGGATCCCAGAGCTTTACCTCAAGCATATTGAGAATACTGAGGGACTTTATGATATTAGGGTTCAAATAGGAAGTGATATTTTCAGGATATTTTGTTTTTTTTTTGATCAGGGACAGTTGGTTGTAATCGCAAATGGATTTCAAAAGAAGTCTCAGAAGACACCAAAGAAAGAGATCGAACTGGCAATAAAGATTAAAGGAGAGTATGAAAATGAAAAAGAATAATATAATAACTCTGGAGCAGTTTAAAGATAAGCACTACGGTAAGCGTGGAACGGCCAAAAGAGAAGAGTTGGAAACAGGTTATGAAAACTTCAAAATTGGAGCGCTGATTCATGAGGCCAGAGTAGAAAAAGGCTTAACCCAAGAGCAACTGGCTGAAAAAGTTGGCACTACCAAGTCATATATTTCAAAGATAGAGAATAACGTAAAAGAAGTTCGTATCTCAACGCTTCAGAAGATCGTAGAGCTTGGCCTAAACGGACAATTGCAGCTATCAATAAAACTATAAAATAAAACCACATACAACATGCGGTCATACGCAATGCGGGGTACTGTGCCTGTTTTATTTACAGTTCTTTTATAAAGCTTGCAGTAACTCGAAAAGTAAGTGCATTGAACCCCGCACTGCGCATAAAGCAACCGTTATGCATAATTGCAAGAGAACCAGACCAATTGAATTTCAAGAGAAAAGCATTATCTTTACAAAAAAGGGATTATGTTAACCAAAGAGAGATTAAATAAGACTATCAATCATTTACCGGATTCATTTACAATAGATGAATTGATTGATAAACTCATATTTATTGAGAAAGTGGAAGACGGGATAAAACAGTCAGATGAAGGGAAAGTCGTATCCAATGAGGACATTAAAACAATGATAGACAAATGGTCAAAATAGTCTGGACAGACCTATCTGCATCCGATTTAAAGGAAATATTTGATTTTATTGCCGAGGATTCATCTCGCTATGCCTCAATAACCGTAAACAAGATTTATCATCGCGTACAACCAATTGCTGAAAACCCCTTCATGGGTAGAATGGTTCCTGAATTTAAGCAAAAGACCATTCGAGAGTTAATAGAAGGCAATTACAGAATAATCTACCGAATAAAGAATAAGAATCAAATTGATATACTTCGAATTTATCATGTAGCCAGGCTATTAAGACGAAAAAGCATAAAATAAAGCAACTATGCATAGCATGCGGTCATACGCAATGCGGGGTGCAGTGGCTGTTTTATTGCAGCTCATTTAATAACCCTTGCAGAAACACGACAAGTTAGCGCTTTGAATCCCGCACTGCGCATACCGCCGGCCGTTACCAACAAGCCTAAAAAACAGCCCACGAGTCGACAAAAAATTAACTGATAATTTAGCTTTAAGAAATTTATAAATACTTTTGATGTATTAGAAATACTTTGCATATGACCAAAGAAAACGCAATAAAACTCTTTAATGATAAGCAAATACGAACTCATTGGGATGACGAACAGGAGAAATGGTATTTTTCAATTGTTGATGTTGTTGGTGCGCTTTCTGAAAGCATTGATCCACAATCTTATTGGAGAAAACTTAAACAACGGTTAAAAGAAGAAGGAAATGAAACCGTGACGAATTGTCACGGTTTGAAAATGATGGCAGCTGATGGCAAAATGAGACTAACTGATGTAGCTGATACTGAACAGCTTTTTAGAATTATTCAAAGTGTTCCATCACCTAAAGCTGAGCCATTTAAAATTTGGCTTGCACGTGTTGGTAGTGAGCGTATTGATGAAATTGAAGATCCCGAAATAGGTATAGATAGACTGATGGAAACATATCTGCGTAAAGGATATAGTAAGGAATGGATAAATCAAAGACTCAAAAGTATTGAGGTAAGAAAAGAACTTACTGATGAGTGGGAAAAAAGGGGCATTCAAAAAGGACAAGAATATGCTATCCTAACCGATGAGATTACAAAAGCCTGGAGTGGTTATTCGACTAAACAATACAAAAATCTCAAAGACCTCAAAAAGGAAAATCTGCGTGACCATATGACCAATCTTGAATTAGTATTGAATATGCTTGCCGAAGCAACTACTTCTGAGATTTCTAAAGAAAAACATCCGAAATCATTTGACGATAGCAGAAGGATTGCCAAACAAGGCGGGACAATTGCTGGGAACACAAGACGCGAAATAGAAGAAAAAACAGGCAAAAAAGTTGTGACAAGTAAAAATGCCAAACAACTTGATAAAGGCAAGAATGATAATAAACAGATTGATAGGGAATAAAACAATATTTGGACAAGAAAAAAAGGCCTGTTGGTAACAACCGGTGAACGTTGGCGACAAGTGTAAAAGACAGACACGCAGATATATAGCTTTTTGATAGTGTAGTACAATTAAAGTTAATTTATTTTGTTTTTTCCCACGCGCAAAAAAGAAGAAAATCCCACCCACATTGCAGCACATTTGCAAGCCCCACGAGCCGACGCTCAAAACCAAATCTTGCAAAAGAGCTGCAATTTTCCAACGCACTCTCTCCTAAATTGATAACAAACCAGTATTTTTGAAATTTTAAAATCCTAGAGACAGTTAAAAAAAGTTACCCAAGGAAAATGAATTATCAAAACCATATATCCCTTTTCAAATCATTCTTTCAAGGTCGGCAGGATGTTTATGCCGTTCGTTGGGAGAAAGATGGAAAAAGCGGTTATATGCCTGCTTACAAAGTTGATTGGAGCGATTACAATAAACACAAGGCTGCCGGAGGCTCATTCAAAGATTATTCAAAAAAGGAGTATTTGCCCTTTAGTGAAGATGCCATTATGAATCACTTAATAGGCAAAGAAACTGTTGGGATTTATCCACTCCTAGAAGACAATACTTCCCTTTTCATAGCGGCCGATTTTGATGAGGAAAACTGGAAAGATTCAATATTAAAACTGCACCAAACCTGTTCAAAGTTCGAAATACCCTCCTACATTGAACGTTCTCGCTCAGGTAATGGTGGGCATTTATGGATTTTCTTTGAAGAGAACTTTCCAGCTGAACAAAGCCGTAAGTTGATGTTTGAATTATTAAGGGAAGCAACCATAATATCACATTTCGAAAAAGAACCAAGTTTTGACAGATTATTCCCTAATCAGGATTTTCATTCAGGCAAAGGGCTGGGTAATTTAATAGCATTGCCTTTAAATGGTAAGACCACTCGTAATGGCAATTCGATGTTTTTGGATACTGAAACATTTGAGCCTTTTACTAATCAATTTGAAACAATTGCAGGTTTTAAGAAACTCTCAAAAGATAAATTTTTTGGTCTTTATGAAGGTTTCTTTAATCAAAAACCACATGAATCAATAAAGTCAAATATTATTCCTACAACGCTGACTGAAATTGAAATTCAAATTAGCAATCAGGTTTACCTTAAACGCTTCCAACTAAACAAAAAGTTAATTGCATTTCTAAGGGATAATCTGAATTTTCTCAATTCCGATTATTTGGTAAAAAAGAACATGGGTAAATCAACCTTTAATATTGAGAAATATTTCAGGTTGATTGAGGAAACTACCGACGAAGTTATTATTCCGAGAGGTTTTGTTGCAAAAATTGTAAATTTCTGCAAACAGGAAAGTATTTCATTCAAGGTAATAGACAATCGTAAAAAGCTCGATTTTGTGGAATATGATTCAGAAATTGAGCTTTTGCCTCATCAGGAAGCTGCAATAGAAAAAATCGCTGAAAAAGATTTTGGAGTAATTGTTTCTCCACCTGGTTCAGGCAAAACAATTATCGGGCTTGAAATTATTGCACAAAAACGACAACCAGCCTTAATAGTTGTTCATCGCAAACAATTATTTGACCAATGGATAGAGCGCATCCAAAGCTTTTTAAAAATACCAAAAAGAGAAATCGGGCAAATTGGTAACCAGAAATTTACAATTGGGAAGGAAATTACAGTTGCAATGATTCAATCACTCACCCGAAGAGAGGAAATTTCTAAAATAGTCAATCGTTTCAAAACAATCCTTGTTCTTACTGAACGAAAAGCCCATGTAGACATTCTAAATTTATACCTTAAAGACAAGTTCGAAACCATTACAATTCATGGCGATGATTCGGAACAAAGCCGAAAAAGCAAACTTGAACAATTGAAACAAGGTCATTACAAAATAGTTATTTCTACAGGCCAATATTTTGGAGAGGGAGTTGATATTAGTAATTTAGAATGCCTTTTCATTACTTATCCTTTTGCATTTGAGGGCAAACTTGTCCAGTATATCGGACGGATTCAACGTTCCGGCAAACCACCAGTCATTTTTGATTATCGGGATGCAAAAATTGACTATTTTGATAAAATGTTTAAACAACGAAATCGTTACTATAAAAAACTATTAAAGTAAGTATATGGCAGAAGACCAAAGTTTTGAATACAAAGAATCTTGGAGAGATGAATATCTTAAATGGATTTGCGGTTTTGCAAATGCCAACGGTGGCAAGATTTATATTGGCAAAAATGATTTTGGTGAAGTTGTTGGACTCAAAGATTCAAAGAAACTACTTGAAGACATTCCCAACAAAACAAGAGATATTCTTGGTATTCTGGTTGATGTCAATTTGCATCAAACTGAGAAAGGCGAGTTTATTGAAATTTCAGTTGAAGCATATCCTTATCCGGTCAACTATAAAGGGCAATATCATTATCGAAGCGGGAGCACCAAACAGGAGTTAAAAGGCGCAGCCCTTGATAAATTTTTGTTGCAACGAAAAGGTAAACGATGGGATGCAGTTCCTATTCCCAATGTTTCCATTAATGACTTAAAGAAAGAAACCTTTGATTTTTTTAGGAGAAAAGCGGTTAAAGCTCAGCGAATTGAAGAAGATGTTTTGACCGACTCTAATGAACTTCTAATTGACAACTTGCAATTAAATGAAAATGAATATCTGAAACGGGCAGCTATACTCTTGTTTCATCCCAATCCTGATAAATTTGTTTCCGGTGCATACATCAAGATTGGTTACTTTGAAGCCGATGACGATTTAAAGTTTCAAGACGAAGTTCATGGAAATTTGTTCGAGCAAATTGAGAAAACAATAGATTTGCTTTTTTCAAAATATATCAAATCATCAATAAGCTATGAGGGCTTGAATAGAGTTGAGAAATATGAATATCCTAAAGATGCAGTAAGAGAAGCCCTACTAAATGCTGTTTCTCATAAGGACTATTCTGGGGGTGTTCCAATTCAGATAAGCGTATATGGTGATAAATTAATATTTTGGAATGAAGGACAATTGCCTGAAAATTGGACAGTTGAAAACCTTAGTGTCAAGCATCCTTCAAAACCGTATAATCCTGATATTGCTAATGCATTATTCAGGAGCGGTTATATTGAATCATGGGGAAGGGGAACTTTGAAAATAATAAACGAATGTGTGCAGTTTGGGATTCCCAAACCAAAGTATTTCTATAATATGTCAGGTTTTTGGGTGGAGCTTAGGAAAGATGTTTTCGATATGGAATATTTGAAATCATTAGGTTTGAATGAACGACAGATTCAAGCAATAAAGTTTGTAAAAGTAAACGGGAAGATTACCAATAGTGAATATCAGGCTAATTATGGCGTTGCAAGGAACACAGCAACAAGAGACTTGTCAGAATTGGTATATAAAGGCATTTTAAAATCATCGGAAACTAAAGGAGCAGGTTCTTATTATGAATTATGAATTGCACCATAATTGCACCAATTGCACCATATTTGCCTACCCACAGTCGTAAGCACATTTGCAAGCCCCCACGAGCCAACGCTCCAACCAAAGGCTCGCAAAAGAGCTTCCGCCTTTCCAGCCCGAGTAACCGCCTTTCAGGACGGTTTTAG
>CAZLLD010000124.1:0-7068 GCA_964560225.1 uncultured Bacteroidales bacterium | reverse complement strand
CTTCAATATCGCGGTTATAATTAACTACCTCAACCTGATAAGCTTTCAGGTGATGCGAATCAATAAGCACCTCATCTTTCAGATCAACTGTAGCTGCCTCATAGGCAATGTTAACCTTGTGGTCGATAGGCAGATCCCAGACAGGAAATGTTTCGAATTTGGCATAACCTGCTTTCATGCCTCTTTTGTATTCATGGTATAAATTACACAGGCAGGTGGCCAGTTTACCGCTTCCCGGTCCCGGACCGGTAACCACTACGATCGGTTTCTTTGTTTCGATATAGGCATTGGCTCCGTAACCCTGGTCACTTACAATCAGATCTACATCAGTAGGGTATCCCTTGGTGGGATAATGCAGGTATACTTTTACACCCCGCTGCTCCAGTTTGTTTTTAAATACCCTGGCAGGTGACTGGTTCTCATACATGGTGATTACCACGGCAGTGACATCTAGTCCCCAGTCTCTGAAATCGTCAATAGTTTTCAGGGCATCCACGTCATAAGAAATGCCAAAATCGGCCCGCAACTTCTTCCTTTCAATGTCGCCCGCATTAATACAAAGAATGATATCAACCTGATCCTTGAGTTTTTGCAGCAACCGCATCTTCACATTCGGGTCGAAACCCGGCAGCACCCTTGCCGCATGATAATCATACAGGATTTTACCTCCAAATTCAAGGTATAACTTATCATTAAAGCGACCTACCCTTTCTGTAATGGCCGCCAACTGCTCCTTCAAATATTTCTCATTGTCAAATCCAATGTGATCTGAACCTTTCATTGTACCCCCTTATAGTTTATATGAAATGTATGATAAGGACATCAATATTAGCAATTTTTTCGGTGTGGCAGATTCGTATTCGCAGAAAAAGATTATAAACAACCATTGTATTTCGTATAATATTATGATATTAAATCAGTTTTAACTAATTTTATATCAAAACAATCCAGTATTTTGTATTTGGTTATTCAGGTGGTTTTTCAACTCCCTGATGATATTATGTTTCAGGAAAATTAACTAACTAACTGACAACGCCATGGAAAACCCAGACAATTTCCTCTTTAAGCACAGATTTCTGTTGTTGGCACTGGCAGTAATGTTTTTTTTAACAACCGAATTACTGCAGGCCCAACAACATGCAATCATTATCGATCACACCTGTACCAATCTTAAAGCAGTGCCCATGGCCTGGGTTAACCAGGCCAAATCAAATCTTCATATCGGCTACGGGCATACTTCACATGGTCATCATCTGATTGTCGGCCTGAATGCCATTGCTGCCTTTTATGATGATGGTAACTACGAATACAGTCACACCGATACCGATGGCAAGCTCCATTTATTTGAAGGCTGTGGTTATTGTGAGGATGGTGACCTCATATACGACTTGAGTCATGAAAAAGTATGGTATCCTTCAGTAAAAAAATATCTGAGCGACCATCAGGAGTGTAATGTAATCATGTATTCATGGTGTGATATTTACGGTCATAATATTGATGATTATCTCAAGTATATGGATTCGCTGGTTGTGAAGTACGGACCCGGGGGTACGGATCCCCGGCCGGATGTTTACTTTGTATACATGACCGGTCATGCAAATACAGGTAGTGCTTGTGAATGGACCCACAATGCCAACCAGATGATACGAAACCACTGCAAGGCCAACAACAGGATACTTTTCGACTTCAACGATATTGAAAGTTGGAACCCGGATGGGGAGTATTTTGGCGACGGCGACACCCAAGGCATTTACACAGGGACACATCAACTGGGTGATGACATTTCATACAACAAGACAGGTGGTGGAAGAGGCAACTGGGGTATCGAGTGGCTGGCAGCCAATTCGGATGATACCCTTGCACTGATCAACGGATCATGTGGTGCTTGTGACCATTCACCTGATTCAAAGTTGCAGTGTGTGCTGAAAGGCATGGCAACCTGGTGGCTATTTGCAAGACTGGCTGGATGGGATGGGAATCCGGGAGGAAGTACCGCAATACAAAGTACAAATTCTCAGTTTGTTAAAGCATGGCCCAATCCCGTCAGCGGATCATTGCATATCACCATCCCGACGAATGAAGTCACTCAAATCAGCATGGTTGCCCCTGATGGCCGCTTGGTGAAGAGTCTGGCAACACTGGACGCAGAGGTTGCAGTACCTGTTAATGACCTGTCAAAGGGGTGGTATGTCATTAAAATCACCAGCAACCGGCAAACCTTTGTGGATAAGGTGTTGGTTCAATAAAAAAATGCAACGGAATTCAACTGAAAAAGCAATTTTTTTTCATTTAGGTTTAGTAACTTAGGATTCAGTTTCGGCTGAATGGATTAAGTTACTAAACCTCTTTTATTACTTGCCTTATGAAAATGATCCTTTACGTGTCAGTAGTTTTGTTTTTCATTGTAAGTTCATTAGTACCTGCAATATCACAAGCACAAACTACCGATAAAAACGCAGCTGCCATTAAGAAGCTTGAGCTGAACGTGGAAACAGCCAAAAAGAACATGGCTAAAAACGAAAGAACAATGGTTGTTTCCGATTCCCTGATTCAAAAAGGAAATGAGATGGTCGCTGAGTCAAAAGTCGAATTAAAAACTCTGGCCGCAGATCGTAAGAAACTGGATAAAGAATATGCGACTAGCAGAAAAGCGCTCGAAAAGCAGTCTTTTTCAAAAGACAAAACTGAGGCAACTAAAGCCAAAGCCGATTTGAAAGCAATGGACGCCAAATACAAAGCTGATTCCAAAGAAATCGACAACAAGCTGAAACTGGCCAATAAAAATTCCCTAACCGGGGCATCCAATATCAGCAAGGGTAAAACGAGTCAGAAAGCTGCACAGGATGGATTGAAAACGGCCCGTGAAGCACTTGAAGCTGCGGAGATCAAGCTCAATAACGCCACCAATCCTCGGGAAGAAGGCAGTTCTGAAAAAAAGAAGAAAAAATAACCCGGCAGGCACTCATATTATAATCAATCGCCAAAGCAGGTTCCCACGCGGCGGGCGCTTTTAACCCATTGATGGTCTGAGGGAACCTTTTTGGTTTTACCCATCACGTCAGCCAACGGAACGGTTACGATGCGATTTTTATTCAGGGCAATCATTACACCAAACTCTTCTTTTTGGATAAACTTGGCACAGGCAGTTCCCAGGCGTGTTGCCAGCAACCTGTCGGCCGCCGAAGGTACGCCACCCCGCTGCAGATGTCCCAGTATGGTGACACGAGCTTCAAGATGAGTGAGTTCCTGAAGTCGATTCGCCAGGCGAATGGTATTGGAAGTATTCAGCACGTCCAGCTCTTCGCGCTCCTGTTTCAATTTTTTCCTGACTTTTTCATCTTTTGTTTTAACGATCTTTTCCTTCAGATCAGCATACATCTTATTAAAATCTTGGGATATGGCACCTTCCGCAATGGCAACAATAGAAAACGACTTGCCCTGTGACTTGCGTTCCAGGATGGACTCAGCAATTTTTTCAATATGATAAGGAATTTCAGGAATCAGGATCACATCGGCGCCGCCGGCAACACCAGCCCCGAGTGCAAGCCAGCCGGCTTTATGTCCCATTATCTCAACAATAATAATCCGGTGGTGGCTGCTAGCGGTACTGTGCAACCTATCGATGGCTTCAGTGGCAATACCCATGGCGGTATCAAATCCGAAGGTCATGTCGGTTCCGGCTACATCGTTGTCGATTGTTTTGGGCAGCGTGATGATATTCAGACCCTGTTGCGCCAGGTGCCAGGCATTCTTCTGGGTTCCGTTGCCTCCAATACAAACCAGGGCGTCAAGCCGGTTCTTATGATAGTTGTCCACGATCACGTCGGTCATGTCTTTTTCTTTGCCATTCACGTTCATACTGAAAGGTTTTTCACGTGATGTGCCCAGGATGGTTCCCCCAAGGGTGAGTATCCCTGAAAGCATCTTATTATCAAGACAAACAAGATGATTCTCCATCAGGCCCCTGAAACCATCCCTGAAACCGATCAATTGCATGCCATAGTTGGATATAGCAGCTTTGCCCAATGCCCGGATTGCCGCATTGGATCCCGGCGTATCGCCGCCGGAAGTCAGAACTCCGATAATTTTTCCCATAATGTGCAAAAATACAAAAATTATAAACAGGCGTCTGGTTCATGGTAACGCTAATAAAATTAAAGATTTTATTTCAACTCTTCCATCGCGTAATTAATGCACAAGAAACATAATTTTCGTAATTTTATCAGAGAATTCCCGAAGTTGAAGGTTAATTGGATGTTGATACGGCATGTTTGTTGGAATTTACCTGTTTCAATGGAGATTAACAATTAATTCCTATCGTTATGTACACATACACAATCGGCGGAAAGAACGGCAAAAAAAACAAATTGCAGGAAAGTAAGGAGCACCTGGTTATCCGTACAAGAAATTCAAGGAGCTTAAAGGATGCCGTATATTCCGATGCCGGAAAGAAAGCTCTGGAAGATTTCTCCGTATTGCTGGAATTCCCAGATGCCTCTGTTACCGTACTTAAGGCCAATGTTACAGTTAAGAACCGTCTGGCAACCAGGAACAATGCACGTGCCATTTTAAAACGCGAAAGCGAATTGCGTTTTGCCGGACGGCTTTTGCTGGATGCCGACGGAAAAACCCCGGTGCTTTATACCGAAAACCTCATCATCAAGTTTTTCGATAACGTGAAGCCGGCCACCTGCGAAAAGATTCTGACTGACAACCACCTAATCATAAAGCAAAAAGCCGATTACGCGACCAATATGTATTTTATTGGCGCACCTGAAAATATTGGCCTCCAAATATTTGAACTGGCTGAAACCCTGCTTCAAAAAAAGGAGGTTGAGCTTTGCCACCCCGAGTTGATCCGAAAAAAAGCACTCAGGATGATACACAACAAACAATGGCACCTGAAGACAACCACCATTAACGGAACCACGATCAACGCGCATGTAGGCGCTGCTGCAGCCCATACCCTGTCAACCGGTTCAAATGTAAGGATTGCCATTATCGATGATGGTTTCGATATAGATCATCCGGAATTCAACCGGCCGGCAAAAATAGATGCGGCCAGGGATATTACATACAACATCAACGATCCGCGACCCAAAAGTGCTTATGACAATCATGGCACAGCCTGTGCCGGAGTAGCAGCAGCATCGGGTATCGGATGTTCGGGAGTGGCGCCGGATGCCATGCTGATTCCAATCAGGGTGTATGAAGAGCTGGGGTCGTTCAAGGAATCGGTGGCCTTCAAATGGGCAGCAGATCATGGAGCCGATATCATCTCATGCAGCTGGGGTCCGCCTGATGGTTACTGGGAGGATCCTGAAGATCCGTCACATAACAATTATGTAGACATGCCCGACAGCACCCGGTTGGCCATGGAATACGCATTTACCAAAGGGCGCAACGGTAAAGGCTGTATTATCACTTTTGCAGCAGGCAACGGGAATGAGGATATTCAGTACGACGGTTATGCCAGCTATCCGAAAGTAATTGCAGTTGCTGCCTGTAATGACACCAATAAAAGAAGCGTGTACAGCGACTATGGTGATGCCGTTTGGTGCTGTTTCCCGAGTAATGACATCGGATCCAGGGTACTTATTCATCCCGATCCCTTAACCAACGGCATTTATACCACTGACAGGAAGGAAAATCAAGGATACAACAGGAACGGTGACTATACCGATAATTTTGGAGGCACATCAAGTGCCTGTCCCGGTGTTGCCGGTACCATTGCACTGATGCTGTCAGTAAATCCCGGACTCACCTTACAACATGTGAAAGACATCATCCGGGAAACCGCAGTAAAGATTGATCCCGATAACGGGCAGTACGATGTCATGGGGCACAGCAGGTTCTATGGATATGGCAAAGTGGATGCTGAAAAGGCAGTGAGAAGGGCAATGCAATTGTTAAGAAAAAAGCACCCCATAAGGCAAAAATTTCAGGCACTGGATGCTAGATACTAGACCTGCCTGCCGGCAGGCAGGTGTGTGGGTGTTGGGATTTGGGATGTGGGATGTGACTGCTACTGCCACTGCCGCTGTTGCTACTGCTACTACCAATGCTGCTGCCACTACCGCTAGTCTCTTGTACTTTGTCCCTTGTCCCTCGTCCCTACATATACCCTGCACTAACCTTATCCAGCCTGTCCATATCCTGGTCTGACAACCTGAATTTCATGGCGCCGGTGTTTTCTTTCACATGAGTGCCCTTTGTAGCACCAGGAATAGCCACCACCGTGTCTCCATGAAAATGGAGCAGCCAGTTGAG
Organism: uncultured Bacteroidales bacterium; assembly: GCA_964560225.1. Classification (GTDB taxonomy): domain Bacteria; phylum Bacteroidota; class Bacteroidia; order Bacteroidales; family UBA10428; genus UBA5072. The sequence goes on along the minus strand of CAZLLD010000124.1, from coordinate 798 downwards.
CGCAATTTGCGCGGGAGTCACCCCATATTTTTGAGCCAGTTCTTTAACCAGGGTCACCACAGGCAAACTTTTAGCCAATCCTGCCGGTTTAAACTGCCCGTTGTATTTTCGGAACCCGGTGTTTTTAATCAGCGCCGGATTGTCGTGAAACTTTCCCGTAACAAGCCCTTGCGCTAATGGCGAATAGGCAATAATGGTAATGCCCAGTTTTTTCGCCAGGTCCATGATGCCGTTTGATTCAATTGACCGGTTCAACAAACTGTAGTTAACCTGGTTGGAGGCAAGCGGAATACCAATTTTGTCAAGAGTTTCCCATGCATGTTGCATTTGCCTGGCAGAAAAATTGCTTACACCGATATGCCTGATCAGTTTTTGTTTATGTAATTCAGCCATGGCGCTTACCTCTTTTCGCTCATTGGAAAAGCCCCAGGGTTGATGCACCTGATAAAGGTCAATCGGATAAGGCGCCAACGCGTTGATTCTGTTATCAATGGTTTTGGCTATATTGGAAGCAAAACGGAAAGCAGGCCACCATTTGGTGGCAATAAAAACCCCATCCGGTTTTATACCGGCTTTCTGCAAAGCCAACGACAAAGCCTTTTCGGAAGCCCCGTTACCGTATACTTCGGCAGTATCAAACCAATCAATACCCCCTTCGAGCGAAAGCGATACCACCTGATTGATGATCTCATCGTCAAGCACAGGCCAGAATTTACCCGCCATATTCTGCTGTTTACTGAACTGCCAGCATCCCAGTCCGATTGCCGTAATCTGAGCATCTGTGCGGCCAAGTTGCCG
>CAZLLD010000123.1:0-7084 GCA_964560225.1 uncultured Bacteroidales bacterium | reverse complement strand
TTGCGGTATAGGATTTGACCTCCCGGGTATATTGCTGCAATGCCCAGAAAAACCACAGCGGCGCATCCACCGAGTTGAATGCCGGATTGTCTTCATGTCCCATATTGGGGAACAGGCCGTTTTTAAGTTTTGCCACCTGGGTGTCCAGAACATCTTTGCATGTGGCAGTATCTCCTATAGCCAGGGTAAGGCCGGGCAAGGCAATGAATGTATCCCTGCCCCAGCAGCCAAACCAGGGAAAACCTGCTATAATCTCAGTTTTCCCGCTACGCTTGATGAAGAACTGCTGGGCTGAATTGATCAGACAGTTTTTGAAACTGTCGCGCGGTGTTCTTTTGGCCAGTTCGCTTGAATATTTCCTTTTCAGCTGGCCGGGATTTGCTTTGGCTGTAGCGGCAGAAACTACAATGACATCACCTTTTTTTGCCCCAAGTTCAAAATAACCCGGCACCAGCAAATCTTCCTTGTAATCATAACCCCGGCGCAATTCCTTGTTGTATTCAATATCATAGTACCAGTCGGGGGCAGGTACAAATTCGGCTTCCTTTGAGAACTGAATATGAAGATAGGGATATCCGTCATACATCCTGAATTTGGCACCGCTGGGGATTGCAATACCTCGTGTATTGGCGTAGAGGTTCGCTTTGCTCAGGTGGTGCATGTTTCTGAAGGCAAGGAAGGGCCTGAACCGGAGTTTTACAGGGACATCCGATTCCATAATGGTATACCTGATCAGGATTTGTTCTTCCTTTTCCACGAGAAGCATCTCCTTTATCATCACCACACCGCCTACACGGTATACAATGGTTGGTGTAGGGTCCATGGTAAAGTCGCGCACGTATTTATGACCACGCGGACTGTAAATATCACCCTGGTATTTGTGTATTCCCAGGTTAAACTCATTCTCCCTTTCAATAATGGTTTCATCAAAAGATGAAAGCAGCACATGCCTTTCACCATCGAGATGCTCAACCGGAGCAATCAGCAAACCGTGGTATTTCCTTGTATTACAATATATCAGCGTGGTTGAACTATATGAACCTGCCCGGTTGCTTCTGATGAACTCCTTGGTTAAGGAGTACTCGAGGTTAATAAGTTGCGTCTTGTCAAATTTAAGGTAGGCCATTCCATTAAGGATTTTAAGTATACAAGTTATCAAAAATAAACAATATTTCACTGAATTCAGTGAAGATTTTTCCTTTACCTTATCCAACAAACAAACCGCCTAAATTGTTGATGGAATTTGCAATATTCCGGGGGAATAGTATAAATTTGAGCTTCCTTATTCATGATTATGCGAACAGTCATTTATCTTGCACTGATTATTGTTTTTACGTGTGCCTGTTCAGGCCGGAAAACCAACTTCGAGGTCGAGATCCGTGTAAGCAATTCCCAGGGCAGCCTGATCCATCTGGCCAGGAGAACATTATCGGGTACTGTCATGATTGACTCGGCCATGCCTGATAAATCAGGAACATATAAGCTGAAGGGGTTTGCTTCCCAGCCCGACTTTTATATTCTTTACACGAAACCAAACCGTTACATCAACCTGATTATTCGCCCCGGCGACAATTTCAGGGTGCTTACCAGCGAAGAATCATTTGATGTGAATTACCTTGTTGAAGGATCCAAGGATTCCAGGCTGATACAGAAACTGGTAACCCGGCAGACCAGAACGCTTGAGAAAATCACGGAGATCAGCACCCTGTATGAGAACAGCATGGGAAAAAAAGATTTCGAAAGAATCAAGGCTGGAATTGACAGCACCTATAATCAGGTTTTCGCAGAACACAAACAGTTTTCCATTGACCTGATCCGCGAGAACCCGGGTTCACTGGCAAGTCTGATGGCACTGTATCAGCAACTGGGTCGTAACGCTCCTGTATTTGACTATAAAAAGGATTTTGCGTATTATGAATTGGCGGATTCCGGACTGAGCAAGCTTTACCCGAATTCGGAGGCGGTCATTGACCTGAACCGCAAGGTTGCTGAATTAAGAAACCGACTTAAACTGGAAATAGGTTCCACAGCTCCTGATATGACATTGCCTGATTCTACCGGAAAGGCAATTACCTTGTCTGATCTGAGAAATAAAAAAGTACTCGTCATCTTTTGGGCTACCTGGTCAAGCCAGAGTATGGCAGAACTGGAAAGATTTGCATCTTTACATACGCAATCTGAAAAGAAAAACCTGGAATACTTCATGGTATCGCTTGATAAAACCCGCAATTCCTGGCTGAACGGAATTGAAGGAAAAAATATTGAGGGAATCCATGTATCAGATCTCAAATACTGGGATTCGCCGGTTGTAGAACGTTATAAAATTGAACAACTCCCGGTTGTTTATCTGCTGGATGAAGAAGGCGTGATCATCAACCGGAATTTCACGGCCGGTGACTTTCCGGCTATCCTTCAAACCATTGGGAATTAAGTTGGAAAGAATGGTGAAAATTTCATAAAAATCAAATATTAAGTGAATTTGCAATGCAGCTTTAATTTTTTCCTGAACATGAGAAATACATTATTATTCATCCTTTTACTGGTTCTGGTATCCTGTGGCAAAGACCAGGTAAAGATCTCCGGCCACATTCTCAATGCCGACACAACGATGCTTTACCTTGATGAGGTAAATGTTTATGATATCATTCCCGTGGATTCCATACCGCTCAGGAAAAAAGGGAATTTTTCATTTAACTTCAGATCCAGGGAAGCGGGTTTTTATCAGTTGCGGATGAATTCCGATCAGGTTATCGTGTTGTTTCCCGAACCGGGACAACATATCAAAGTACATGCTGACGCCAGCAATCTGATGGCTACTTTGTCCATTGAAGGCTCAAATGATACCGAGCAGCTGACCAAGTTAATTTTTATGCTCAATGATACCAGGGCCAAACTCGATTCGGTGAGCAGACTGGCACAGGGAATTACACAAGACAGTATGCTGGCCCGATTGAACAAGGAGTACAACCGGATTTTGGAAATTCACAGAAAAGCTTCCATTGCTTACATTCTTACTCACTCCAATTCTTTATCCAGTCTGTATGTATTGTATCAGCAATATCAGCCCGATGCCTATGTATTCTATAAGACAACCGACATTCAGTTTTTCAAGATAGTAAGCGATTCTCTTTCAAAATACTATCCGGATTCGAAACATGTTGCTGCACTGAAAGCCTATACCAGGAATCTAATTGATAAGTACAACACCAATGTGATATTACAGAAGGGGCTCAATAAAGAGGCTTCGCTTCCGCCGATTGCGCTTCCCGATATTACAGGCGACACAGTTGCACTGCATTCACTAAAAGGAAAGGTTGTGCTGTTGAGTTTTTGGGCATCTGCTGATGAGGCAAGCGTTCGCCTGAATCTTGAGTTGAAGAAAGTCTATGAGAGATACCGTTCACGGGGCTTCGAGATCATGCAGGTTTCATTTGATCAATCTGAAGCTGTTTGGGCAAAAGCTGTTCGTTTTGATGAACTTCCATGGATCAGTGTCATTGACAAAGATTATCCCAATTCAACAACTGCCGGAAATTATAATGTGACGGCCATACCTGCAAATTATTTAATTGATAAAGACAATGCGACCATAATGGCAAAAAACCTGACACCTTCTCAATTGCAGGATAAACTTGGATCAGTGCTCAAGAAATAACCGATATTTTGGCTGTAAAGGATAAAATATACTTTATTTCAGATGTTCACCTGGGCTTATACCCCGAGGAGAAGAGCGCAGAAAGGGAGCGCCTGCTGGTAAACTGGCTCGGAAGCATCCAGCACGAAGCGGCTGAGTTATACATGTTGGGAGATATTTTCGATTTCTGGCATGAATACCGGCATGTGGTACCCCGCGGATTTACCCGGTTCCTGGGAAAACTTGCCGAGCTTTCAGACAGCGGCACCAGATTGCATTTCTTTACCGGAAATCACGACATCTGGGTGTATGATTACCTGCCCGCAGAAATCGGACTTACCTTATACAGAAATCATGTAACCCGCGATCTTAATGGAAAGCGCTTTTATATCGGTCACGGTGACGGTGTCGGTCCCGGAGATGAAGCCTACAAGCTGATGAAGTGGGGATTTACCAACAAGGTGCTTCAGTGGCTTTTTGCGCGCATTCACCCGAACGCCTCCATGGCATTTGGCAAGAGGTGGTCGAAAAGCAGCCGTTATGCCAAGGGTATTGTGGCCGAACCTTACCGCGGTGATGACCAGGAGCTTCAGATCGTGTTTGCCAGGGCAAATGAGATTAAGGAACATTTTGATTATTATGTTTTTGGTCACCGGCACGTCCCTTTTGTGGTTCAGGTTGGAGCAGACAGCAGGGTTGTCAACCTGGGCGACTGGATCAACAACTTCACTTTTGCAGTCTGGGACGGCAGGGAACTGGAACTTCACTCTCTGTATCCGGAAAAGGAAAAGGGGATTTACAGGGGTAGGACTGTCTTATAGGTCTTCTAGGTCTGCAAAGTCTTGCTGTCTTTTTTGAAAAGCAACGTCACACCCACCACAACAGTCGAAACCATACTCATCAGCTTGATCAGAATGTTCAGTGAAGGTATTTTTACAGGAACAATATCAAAATGTTCGTTTTCGAGCTGGTTACCAGATACTGATTCCATCATATGATCGCCAGGCGTTTAAAAGGTGAGGCTTTATTCATGTCGGGCAATGTATTCAGGGTTTCATAAACCTGGATGTCTTTTTCTTTCTTGTGAACAATACGGCAGTATTTATTAATGCCAGGTGTGAATACGCCTGTGGAAAATTTCCCAAAAGTCTTTTGGTTTCAAAGTCGATATCTTCGCTGAACAATCCCAGGTGATTACCGCATTTCAGCAGATCATTGAAAATTTGTGCTGCTTCTTCGGTTCTTCCAATCCTGTATAATGCTTCGATGAGCCAGAAAGTGCATATGGTGAAAGCTGAAGAAGGTTGACCGAAATCGAAACTGATTTGATATGTTCTTCTATTAATGGTGTCGACTACAGCCAGTGTGCCGTTAATGCAAAACCGAACCTTGGAAATAATACGGCACCTGAAAAAGTTGACAAGGTCGTATAATTTCAGGAGCAGTACTGAATCTTTTGTTAAAAGTTTTTGAGTCTGTATTTTGATTTGCTGAACTGTTTTTCCAGTTCTTTTGCTATGTCGACCGGGTTCGTAAGCGGCATTTCATTCTTAAATAATTTGTAATTGAGAAGTGCTGCTTTCTTCATTTTTTCAAATATGGGTAGTTTGGTTCTGTTAGTTGTTTCAATATGATTGCCGGCTTTGTCAACAATTATTACTTTGGGCAGAAAAATACCTTTGCGGCCAATGAACTCATCCATAATTTTTACAGCATCATGGAATTCTTTACGTGAGGCCCTTCCCAGTGCTTCGTACTTATATATTTCTTTTCCGTCCCAGGTGTACACAGTGGCAAAGCTTTCAGATATCTTGTCTTCAATGGTGGCCCCTATATTTAGTGTATCATGCCCTGAAGGCATCAACAATACCTTTCCGCCACCTCCTTCAATATTGGCAGCATATCGCGGAACTGTCACACCTGACATCCATCCCTGCAAATGTTTCATGTAAATCTTCCCAATTTGCACAGGCGTGATGAAATGCACAATGCCCTTTTCTTTATGGCACTGCAACAGGTAGTAGGGATGTACGCCAATCCAGAACATGCGTCTGAAAGTCTCGGCCAGCGTTTTGTAATAATCGTTCACGTGATTCAGCAATACTGTTTGATTTCTGATTGTAAATCCATGATTCCTTATCTTTTTAACAGCATTGGCCAGTTCTTCAGTAATTTCATGATGGTGATTGATGTGAGTCATAAAATACACATATTTTTCGAATCCCTCTGTGTATTTGTTGGAAGCGGTCTTTATCAATTCCAGATAGTCGTCTGTGATTGCCATAGGCAAAACCACAGGAACCCTGGTTGCTATCCGAATCACCCTGAGATGTGGTATGCGACTGAGTTCTTCAAGTATGTACTGCAACCTTTGTTTGCTGATCATCAGTGCATCACCGCCGGTTACCAGCACCTCGTTAATGTTGCTGTTCTGAGAAATATAGAACAAACCCCTGTTAATTTCCATTGTATTCACTTCAGTAGTAGCATCAAGCGATTTTGCCCGCTGACAGTGTACACAATAGGATGCACAACTTGTATTTTCTGCAACAAACAAGGCTACCCTGTTGGGATAGCGCTGGTATGCCGCTCCAAAACTTCGTAAACTCTCATTCATGGCACCTTCTTTTCCTGTATTTGGAAAAAGCAGGTTGGCAGGGGTGGGAACACTTTGCCAGAAAATTGGATCAAGTCGTTTCTCAGCCCTTTCTCCAGACATCATCACGGGATGAAAAGGATCTATGTTCATGAGTGAAGCATAATAGGGAGTAATTCGCATGGGTTCTTTCCCCTGGCCTTTCATTGCCTGGCAGGTTCTATCAATCTCCGATATCTGCAATGAATTAAGTTCAATAACCTGTTTCAGTTGATCTGTTGTGCGTATTGAATGTTTCATCTGCCAGGCCGGATCATTCCATTGATCATCTGATACATCCTTCCATAATGAAATTTCATTGAATTTTCTATGCCGGTAAAATATTCCTTCTTTAATATCCATGTCACAAACTCGTTAAATTCAACCACGCAAATCACATCTGTTAAAATTAGCACAAATAGCCCTAAGATCAATGGCATAAAACTGAAAATAATAACAGGCGCTATACTGAACAATTTCTTTCTGTGAATGTGAGTTCACAAAAAGGATAGTACCAACTCCTTCATAACCGCTCATCAGTGTGTCTCCTTTATGTTTCAGTAAACCTTATGTAACCCGGGCAGCGGGAGCAGATTTTTCAATAAACAAACCGGAACCTTGTCAAAAACGGGTGTTGTTTGCAACTGCGTCTATATTTCAGCATTAACTTGATCTTGTTATGTTTAGCAGAAACCATTAAAAGGTAAGTCATGAAACAAAAAATCCCGGTTTTTTAAGAACCGGGATTCACAATAAAAGCTCTTTGAGTATTATATAAGGGAAGTAGCCAGCGTTACACCCACCACAACAATCGA
>CAZLLD010000122.1:3293-7197 GCA_964560225.1 uncultured Bacteroidales bacterium | reverse complement strand
GCAGCCAGCACGGCGCTTCCGGCGCCCAGGAGGGCAAAAAACTTCCTGCGGTTAAGCGAATTTTCTTTCATGGGTTGTATTTTGGGTAATTTCTGATTGATGCAAAGGACTTTCGAATTACTTAAAAAGTTTCAGGTTGATGGATCCACCCATGATGACATATCCGGCTTCATTGGGATGCAGAAAATCGCCCGTATGGGCCTCCGGCAAAATAGTCAGCCGATCGGCCGGGTTTTGCAATATTTTGTCGAAGTCAATCACTGCATCAAACCGGCCACTCTTACGGATCCAGGTGTTTACCGTGTTTCTTGCGATTTCCCGGAAATCCTTGTAATAGAACGATTGGCCAAACGGAGCAATGGTGGCACCGTAAACCTTTAAGCCTTTTGCGTGTGCCTTATCAATCATTTTCTCATAGGCTGCAATCAGGTCCTTGGCTACCTGTGATGCAGCTTCTGCTGTAGGGGTCTGGCCGATGTCGTTGATGGCTTCGAAGATGATCACCCAACGCACCCCGCTTTGCTGCAAAATGTCGCGGTCGAACCGGTCTAGAGCCGAAGGCCCCAGACAGGCTTTCAACACGCAATTGCCGCCAGTACCCATGTTTAAAACTGCTACCTGCTGTGTGGCAGGGTTTTTAACGAGTCGCTCTGAAAGTATGTCGGGCCAGCGGTTTTGTTTATTCGTTCCCGAACCGCGACCGTCAGTAATGGAATTGCCGATGATGGCAACAGCTCCGGCATTGGCAGGAGCCTTTACATCAATTCCGTTTATTACATACCAGTGATCTGTGGGAACCGCACCCGGAAAGTTAACAGATGAGGTCATATCGCCCCTGAGCAAATATGATGTGGTTCTTGAACCGGGATGACCGGTCACATCGGGGGAGGTTTCACCAAAATATATGGTTATGGCCAGGTCCATTCTCGGTTTTAAGGGGAATGCAAATGCATCAGAAGTGATGGCTGTTCCCGGTGCCATCGTAATTTCTGGTTTGCCTCCAAACCTGAGTTCTTTGATGGTGCAACCGTCAATTGCGCTGCCTCCTGCAGAAACAGCTACCAAGACCTTGTGCATGGTAACCGGACTTTTACTGAATTCGTTGGAGAATTTCACGCGCAGGCTGTCCCCGCCAATAGATACGCGGACAACCTGCCGGATGGTGTTGTGGCTCAAACCCGGTGCAGGAGGCATGTTGTGTGGCTCCACCAGCTGCGGAGCGGTACTCCAGGTACCCACCCATTTTGTTGCCTTAGCTTTGCCTTTTCCGGCTGAAGCCTGAGCAGAAAAGGACATTGCAGATATGAAAACCAGCAATAAAGCCAGGGTTGTTACAAAGGAATGATGGTTGACTGCAGTTATGCAGGAATGATGTGCTGATGATTTGTTTGACATGATCAATTGCTTTTAAGAAAGCTTAAAAGTAAGGATTTTGAATGAAACTTATATCTCAGCAGCATGACTTTTCCGTATTCTGTGAACAACCGCAAGTGGGTTCTGAATTATTCAGCAAACCGTTCAGAATGCCTGCGGCACAACCCACACCCGACCTGACTGAAATGGCTCCGTACCGGCAATTCCGCGAACAAGCACCGCATTCCATACAGTTATTGATATCGGTTATCCGGGCTTTACCACCAGCGATTTCAAAAACTGCATGTGGGCATACAATAGCGCACATGCCGCATCCCGTGCAAAGATCATAGTTCAGTTTCAATGTAGCAACATCTTTTAAATACTGCATATCTTTAATTATTGAAGTTTGTATACAACAAAAAGTGTCAATCCGGCAACCAGGAAAGCAACCTGGAATGGAATGGCCCAGTTCATTTCTTTTTTCACGCCGGAAAGAGAAGTATAGGTGGATGATCCCGTAAAATTCATGGTCAGAAATGATGCCACACTGATATTTAACAATCCCATAGCAACCGATTCCAGCGGGGTAACCGGAAAAACAAGGTTTAATAACACAGTGAACAACAGGCCCCAGAAAGCACCTTTAAGGGCAAAGGCGCGAAACGGTGCAACAGGAAGAAGGATGGGGGCAATGACAATACCGGCTACATAGGCTCCGGCAATATTGACCAGGGGATAAGGACTTGATGACAACATCCGGGAAAAAGACAATCCTGAAGAATCCAACCCGGATAGGATAAACAGGGCAGCCAGGAAGCCAAGCAGTTTGTATTTGCCATACACGAAATCAACAGGTATGAGTTTTGCCCTTTCTTTCAGGGGGAAATCAATTCTGCGCATTTCCGGACTGGCTTTGTATTTGTTGCCAATAAAGGACTTGATGTCCTTAGCCCTTATCGGGCCGTATACGACCTTGAATCCGCTTCGTTCCATAACCATATGGGCCGCCACTCCCGGCGCACCCAACTGCGGCACAATAATTCGGCGGTGGGTGACAATTTGATCCAAAGAAACATTTTTAACGCTTCTGATGATGTTATCGGTGCCAAATGTCCCTTTTCCTGCGGCACACCACACATTGATTCCTTTTGTATCAATGACCAGGATCCAGGCATTCAGTCCGCCCAGGTTTTTTCTCAAGGTATCAAAAGACAACTTGTAGTTTGCTGATACAAATACGTCGGAATCGGCGTTAGGATTTCCTACTTTGTAAAGTCCCGGAACCACAGAATAACGATCACGGCCTATGCCCCATCTTACCCCGATGGTACCCAGATAATCCTTCAGACTCAATTCAGCAGAAACAGCCGGAATGGTTTGAGATAATGGTTTTATAGAATTTACATCCAGGGAGATATTCATAATTTTATTTATTAATAAATGTCAAATTCCGTCGTAGAGAGGCAAGATGTTGCGTCTCTACTGTTGTACAAAATACCTTTTTTTAAACCAGAAGGCCACATTCACCAGTCCGATCATCACCGGAACTTCAACCAGCGGACCGATAACTGTAGCAAATGCAACCTGCGAATTGATACCGAATACTGCAACTGCGACAGCAATTGCCAGCTCAAAATCATTGCTGCCGGCAGTAAAAGCCATAGTGGTTGATTTCTCGTAATTGGAACCCATCCATTTTGCAGCAAAAAAAGTGACAAAAAACATGAACGCGAAATAGATTGTATATGGAATGGCAACCCGTATCACATCTGCAGGAAGGGTGATGATCTTTTCTCCTTTCAGGGAAAACATAACAAAAATGGTAAACAACAGGGCTATAGGTGTCAACCAGGATGCCTTAGGGATGAATCTGTTAAAATACCAGTCATCACCCCGCCATTTTCGCAAGATCAGACTCGACAACAGGCCTGCTGCAAAAGGAATGCCCAGATAAATCAATACGGTTACGGCAATTTCTTTAATGGAAACGTCAACTACCGAACCTTTAAATCCAAATAAGGGAGGCAACAGCGTTATAAAAATATAGGCATAAACGGAATAAAGGAGCACCTGGAACAAAGCATTGAAAGCTACCAGACCGGCCGCCAATTCGGTATCGCCCTTAGCCAGGTCGTTCCACACGAGTACCATTGCAATACAACGGGCTAAACCCACTAAAATAACACCAACCATTAAACCAGGATAATTGTTCAGGAAAATGATAGCCAGAAAGAACATTACCAAAGGCCCGATAATCCAGTTTTGTGTAAGGGATAAACTTAATAGTTTGAGATTTTTAAATACCAATGGCAGTTTTTCGTATTTTACTTTTGCCAATGGCGGGTACATCATAAGAATCAGCCCAATGGCGATTGGAATATTCGTAGTGCCTGAGCTTAGCGAATTCCAGAATCCCGAAATACCTGGCATGAAATAACCGATAATAACCCCAGCAAACATTACAAGAAATATCCAGAGGGTTAAATAGCGGTCGAAAAATCTTAATCTTTTTTGAGAGTGCATAGGTTAATTAGTTAATTCGACAATT
>CAZLLD010000122.1:0-3193 GCA_964560225.1 uncultured Bacteroidales bacterium | reverse complement strand
GAGGTTCCAATAATTTTTGTGATGATTTTTTTTATAGGTTCTAATTCTTCTATAAGAAAAGTTGAGTCGGGTAATTTGTTCGAGTGTTTACAAAGAAGCAACCAATATTCAGTTTCCTCCATTTCTTTTGCTGCTATTTTAAACTTGTGAACAAAGTCGGCAATACTTTCAGCATTTTGTGCTTCTCTGGTATTAGCACCAATTGAAGTACCTGATCTGAATAGTTGTTTTGATAACGAATATTTCTTTAAATTGTCGAGATCATCGCAAAAATCTATAATCTTCAAAGCAAACTCAAGGGTCAGATTAACAATAATATTGTCCTTATATTCATCTTTCATAACATTGGATTTTTTAAGGGTTATAGTTCTGTATTCATTGTCTAATCGTCTAATCGTCAAATTGTCAAATTACCAGATTCTCAATATAAAATTGATAAAACATTTCTTTAATCTGATCCCTTACCCTTCGGAACTCGCTTAAAATGAATTCATCCGAACCGGTTGCATGCGAAGGATCTTCAAATCCAATATGCAGGCGGTTTTTTACTTTTCCCACAAACAAAGGACAGGTTTCGTTTGCATGATCACATACCGTAATGACATAATCCCACTCATCATTCAGGTATTGGTTTACCGTTTTGGGTGTATGGTGACTGATGTCAATACCGGCTTCTTTCATTACCCTGACGGCAGTTGGATTAACCTGTATGGCCGGTTCTGTTCCGGCAGAGCGAACCATCAGGTTCTTGTCAAAACTTTGTAAAAATCCGTGTGCCATCTGGCTGCGGCAACTGTTGCCTGTGCATAGTATCAAGACTTTCATGGGTTCATTTACTTTTGGTTATTAATTTGCTGTGAAACAGCATTATGCTTGCTACTGCAAGTAACATTTGAAGATCTGATGGGGTCGAAAAATCTGTTAAACAGATCCAGATATTTCTCAATGGAAGAACAACTTAAACAGTAATTTACTTTCAACCCATCAATTTCACCGCGAATCAATCCAAGTTCCTTGAGATCATTCAAATGTTGGGAGACTGTACTGCGGCTTAACGGCAAATAATCCGAAATATCCCCGGAAATGCAGGTCTTTGTTTCTGCAAGAAATTGCAGGATTGCCAGTCGCGCGGGGTGGGAGACTACTTTGGCAAATCTGGAAAGTTCCTGTAGTTCAACGCTAAAAGCCTCGGTCTTTATCATAATTCATATTTATGTTTAATGACGTAAAAATACGACATAAATGAAAAGAAAAAATAAATAGATATTAAGTTAATGTTAAGAATTCAAATTTTTAATTTCTTGAAATAAGAAGACTTAAAAGAGAAATAAGAAAAACTGATAATGCCAATAAAAGCATGATGGTATTGAAAGAATACTGATGGTCAATGAAATAACCAAATGCAGGCGGTCCCAGGGCGGTACTTAAAACAAGCAGGGTGCTGAAATAGCTCCGGATTTTACCCAGGTTCCCGGTTCCGTATATTTCAACCTGCATGGCTGTTTTAATAGTGGTTCCCAGTCCTGACGCAATACCCAGCAAAGCATAAAACACCGGAAATACCCAATTATTGTTGGTAAATGCCATTATCAGCAAAGCTGTTAAAGCCGGCAGGAGATATAGGGGAAATAACCTGCGGCCGGAAAACCGGTCAACCAGATTTCCAGAAAACAATAAGGCCAGTGCACTAAATACGGCGAAAAAAGCAAACGAGAATGCCACCCATGATGCATCCCATCCTTTGCTTTTTCCGATTTGGTATTGGTAAAGGAATACGGCTGTACAAATAAATGGGACAATGAAAATGTTAGCAGCAATAATCCAGAATTTGTAGCTTGCCAAATAATTGATTTTGTTCTGTGGGTTATTGTTGTGCTTTTCGGCAAAATCAGGTTCAAACCCGGTTACCGGCGTTATTGCCCATATGGCAGGGAGTACGATCAATGAGGCAGCAACGGCCAGGTAAATCAGACCAGGCCGCCAGCCGGCAAGTGATATTAAGGGCAATACCAGCAAGGGCAGCAAAAATTGTCCTGCAGGATGGCCAAGGGCAGTAAAACCCAACGCTTTTCCCCTGTTGTTATCGAAGTGTTTGGCAATGCCGGTTGAAGAAGTATGTGTCATCAATCCCTGACCGAACCACCTGACAAGCAGCAGACCGGTCATTAAAAATACCATATTGCGGGCCTGGGATAAAACAACTACTGATAGCATTAATCCGGAAAATACGGCATAACCATATTTTTTTAGCGGCATGCTGTCTATAAATTTACCTGAAAGTGACAGCAAAAATGCCGAAATAATGGTAACAGTGGCGTACATAGAACCAAAAGCCGCATTGGAAATCTGAAAAGTTTCCACCCAATAGGGTACAAACAGTGATATAAAAAAAGTCTGGCCAAACGAAGAGAAAAAATTAAAAAGGAAACCGAAATTCAACAGTCGTTTATTTCCAAATACAAACCCAAACCAATCTTTCACCACAAGAATTTTTAGCGGTGCAAAAATATAATTTTTTGCCTGTATATCAATTTTAACTATTTTTGCGCCCTGCAATGAAAACCATCCTAACAAAATACTCCTGTATTACTCCGCCATGACTTTTTATGTCCGGGTGGCAACAGGAATTACGTTGACATAATAATTGCTTCACTGCCATTTCCTGAATTAATTATTGCATATTGTAATGAGTACCCTTTAAAGTACCCTGATTTAATTACTATGGATTTAAAGAATGAAATAAACCGGAGAAGAACGTTTGCAATCATTTCACATCCCGATGCCGGTAAAACAACACTTACAGAAAAACTGCTCTTATTTGGCGGGGCGATTCATGTAGCCGGAGCAGTTAAGAGCAACAAAATCAGGAAAACAGCCACATCCGATTTTCTTGAGATAGAAAAGCAACGGGGTATTTCAGTGGCAACTTCCGTGATGACTCTTGATTTCAAAGGCATGCGGATAAACATTCTGGATACTCCCGGCCACAAAGACTTTGCCGAGGATACCTATCGCACCCTTACAGCGGTAGACAGTGTCATACTTGTGGTTGACAGTGTAAAGGGTGTTGAGGAACAAACCCGTAAGTTGATGGAAGTTTGCAGGATGCGGGCAATTCCGGTAATGGTATTTATTAACAAAATGGACCGGGAAGGCAAAGACCCGTTCGACCTGCTGGAAGAACTGGAAAGAG
>CAZLLD010000121.1:0-7404 GCA_964560225.1 uncultured Bacteroidales bacterium | reverse complement strand
AAGAATTGTAGTGCTTGGTGCCGGAGAAAGTGGAACAGGGGCAGCAGTCCTGGCTAAAAAACAGGGTTTTGACGTCTTTGTTTCCGATTTCGGAAAAATCAAGGATGTATACAAGGAAATCCTTTACAATTACGAAATTGATTGGGAAGAAGGCAAACATACCGAAAGGCACATCCTGAATGCACAGGAAGTTATCAAGAGTCCGGGGATATCCGAAAAATCGGATATCGTAGTTGCCATCCGGAAAAAGGGAATACGCGTCATTTCGGAAATTGAATTCGCCGGACGTTACACACAGGCCAAGAAGATATGCATCACAGGCAGCAATGGCAAAACCACCACCACAACGCTGATTCATCACATGCTCAGGAAAGCCGGACTGAACGCCGGCCTGGCCGGAAACGTGGGCAAAAGTTTTGCCATGCAGGTGGCTACCGAGAATTATGAATACTATGTGATTGAACTGAGTAGTTTTCAGCTCGACGGCATGTACGAATTCAAGGCCGACATCGCCATACTGCTGAACATCACATCGGACCATCTCGACCGGTACGATTATAACCTGCAGAATTACATCGATTCCAAATTCCGGATCAGCCGTAACCTGTCAGAAGATGACTTCTTTGTGTATTGTTCCGACGATGAAATTACCATCAGGGAACTGGAACGGATTGTTACCAAAGCCAAGCAACTCGGGTTCACCCTCAAGGAAAACAAACAGCAGGGAGCCTATATTGAAGGAGACTCCATGAAGATTGAAGTAGACGATGATGTTTTTGAAATGTCGCTGGCCGAACTGGCACTCAAGGGAAAACACAATGCCTACAATTCAATGGCTGCAGGCATAGCCGGCAGTGTGCTGAAAATACGAAAACCGATCATCCGCGAAAGCCTCATGGATTTTGCCGGTGTGGAACACCGGCTTGAGCGCTTTATAAAAGTGCATGGTATTGAATTCATCAACGATTCCAAGGCCACCAATGTCAACTCAACCTGGTACGCTCTGGAAAGCATGACCACACCTGTGGTATGGATTGCCGGAGGAACCGACAAAGGCAACGACTATTCCGAGCTGACCGACCTGGTGAAACAAAAGGTAAAGGCACTGGTTTGCCTGGGTGTGGACAATTCAAAACTGCACAAGGCATTCGACGGAATCATCCCGGAAATTGCAGATACCGATTCGATGAAAGACGCCGTTCAGGCTGCCTACAAACTCGGAAAAACCGGTGACGTAGTGCTCCTGTCACCCTGCTGTGCCAGTTTCGATTTGTTTGAAAACTATGAGGACCGGGGCAGACAGTTTAAGAAGTATGTGAGGGAACTTTAGAACAATTAACAATGAGCAATTAACAATGAGCAATGAGCAATTAACAATATAAAAAATAAGTAGGACATCAGTAGAATTTTCAAATTTTCAAATTATCAAATTATCAAATTATCAAATTATCAAATTACCGTGCTTGTAAGCTTCAAGAAATATTTCAAAGGTGACCCGGTCATTTGGATGGTGATCCTGCTACTGTCGATATTTTCGCTGCTGGCAGTTTACAGTTCCACAGGATCGCTGGCTTACAGGTTCCAGGGCGGAAACACGAGCTACTATATCCTCAAGCACGCCACCATTTTGTTTATGGGATTGGTAATCACCTATGTTACCCACCTGATTCCCTATAAATATTTTTCACGTATTTCACAGCTCCTGCTGTATTTTGCCATACCCTTGCTGCTGGTAACCCTTGTTTACGGGGTAAACCGGAACGATGCATCACGGTGGCTGTCCCTGCCGGGTTTGAGCCTGACCTTTCAGACTTCAGACATCGCCAAACTGGCAATTATCATGTACACAGCCCGCATCCTTGCAAAAAAACAGGACAATATCAAGGATTTCAAAGAAGCTTTCAGACCTATAATAATTCCCCTGTTGCTGGTTTGTGCCCTGGTATTCCCGGCAAATTTCTCGACGGCAGCACTTATTTTTGCCACAGCTTTCATACTGATGTTCATTGGTCGTGTTCACCTCGGTTATCTTTTCGGAGTGATCGGCATCATAGTCGTTGTATTGGGCATTGTAATCGGCATTGCACTTTCGCACAAATGGGAAGGCCGTTACGGCACCTGGCAAAAGAGAATTGAAAGTTTTATAAACAACGACGAAGGCAGCGACGGCAATTACCAGGTTGACCAGGCAAAAATTGCCATTGTAAGAGGGGGATTGGTTAACCTGCGACCGGGCAAAAGCATTCAGCGCAACTTTCTGCCCCATCCTTACTCCGATTTTATCTATGCGATCATCATTGAGGAATACGGTCTGGCCGGAGGAGCACTGGTGCTCATACTATACCTCTACCTGCTGTTCAGGGCGGCTGTGATGGTGCGGAAAAGCTCCAGGACCTTTCCTGCCTTTCTGGCTATCGGCCTGGCGTTGATGATCACCTTCCAGGCCATGATCAATATGGCAGTCGCGGTTAACCTGATGCCGGTAACCGGCCAGCCGCTGCCCATGATCAGCATGGGCGGATCATCGTTACTTTTCACCTGCGTGGCTCTTGGAATCATTCAAAGTGTCAGCAGGGGCATCAAGAGCCAGCAGGAAGCGGCTGAACAATTATCCCGCGAACAAATTGCAACGGAACAAATCACACCGGAAGATGAGCAGGAAATTCATAATTAGCGGGGGAGGCACAGGCGGGCATATATTCCCTGCCCTGTCGATTGCCCGGGAGATCATGAAAAGGGATCCCGAAGCTTCCATCTTATTTGTGGGTGCTTTGGGCAGGATGGAAATGGAAAAAGTTCCTGCCGCCGGTTTTCCGATAATCGGACTGCCGGTTGAAGGACTTCAGCGAAAGATCGGCTTCAGGAATGTGATTGTGCTTTACAAGCTACTTGTCAGCCTGTTTAAAGCTGCCGGCATCATCAAATCATTCAAACCCGACGTGGTTATAGGCGTGGGTGGCTATGCCAGCGGACCCCTGCTCAGGATGGCTGCCATGAAAAGAATACCTGCACTGATTCAGGAACAGAATTCCTATGCCGGTATCACCAACAAGCTGCTGGCAAGGAAAGCTGCCAAAATTTGCGTGGCCTATCCGGGAATGGAGAAGTACTTCCCGGCAGCAAAAATTGTACTGACCGGCAACCCGGTGCGGGAAGAACTGGTTCAGCCAACAGATAAGGCAGAGGCCTGCCGGTTTTTCGGCCTGGACCCTGCCAAACCGGTGATTGTTGTTATCGGGGGCAGTCTGGGTGCGCGCACCATCAACAACAGCATCCTCGGGCAAATCGATCTGTTTGAGAACGCAGACGTTCAGCTGGTATGGCAAACCGGGAAACTGTATATTGACCAGATCAGAAAAGAACTGGATCAGAAAGAGCTTAGCAACATCAGGTACTTCGACTTCATCAACCATATGGATATGGCCTACGGGATTGCTGATGTGATCATATCACGTGCAGGTGCCGCCACCATATCCGAACTTTGCTTGCTGGGCAGGCCGGTGATACTGGTTCCTTCTCCCAACGTGGCTGAAGATCACCAGACAAAGAATGCCATGGCACTTGTTCAGAACCATGCTGCCCTGATGGTTACTGACAAGGAGGCCTCGGAACAGCTTGTGAAGAAGGCATTGAAATTGGTTCATGACAAATCACTTTGCGAAGAGCTGGCCCGGAACAGCAAAAAAATGGGCCTGCCCGGTGCGGCTCAGAAAATAGTGGATGAAATAATTAAAATAGCAGATCACAAGTGAGTGCATTGCAAAACATACAGCATATTTACTTCCTGGGCATCGGGGGCATCGGCATGAGCGCCCTGGCCAGATATTTTAACATCACCGGAAAAACGGTGGCAGGATACGATCGCGCACCGACTCAGCTTACCCACCAGCTTGCCGGTGAAGGAATTGCAATTCACTACGAGGACGATCCCCGTCTGATTTCCACGGAATTCCATTCGCCCGAAAATACCTGGGTTATCCTGACTCCCGCCATACCGGCAGATCATGCCGAACTGGCCTGGTTCAGGAAGAACCGGTACAACATATTCAAAAGATCGGAAATACTGGGATTGCTCACAAAGGGTCATAAAACAGTTGCAGTGGCCGGAACCCATGGCAAAACAACCGTATCTACCATGATCGCCCATATTCTGGCACATGGGAAATCAGGATGCAACGCGTTTCTGGGAGGCATATCCAAGAATTACGGCAGCAACCTGATTTTGAACCCGCACAGTGATTGGATGGTAACCGAAGCAGATGAATTCGACCGGTCGTTCCTGCAACTGAACCCATATGCCGCCGTGGTTACCGCTATGGATCCGGATCACCTGGATATATACGGAAATGCTGAAAACATGCAACAGGCCTTCAATCAATTTATAGGTCAGATTGACCGAGAAGGATTGCTGCTCATGAAAGAAGGACTGCCGGTTGATCCCGGGGTAATACCTGTCAAAACCTATACCTATTCATTGAATGGACCTGCCGATTTTCATGCCGACAACATCCGGCTTGAGAACAGGAGATATTACTTCGACCTGACCGGTCCCGGCATCCGGATCAAAAATCTTTCACTGGAACACCCCGGTTTGGTCAATGTTGAAAATGCAGTGGCTGCAACCGCCATGACCTCACTGCTGAAAACCGATTACCAGCAGGTCCGGCAATCCATTGATACCTTCTCGGGAATTCAGCGCAGGTTCGATTACCGCATCAAAGCCGGCAAAATCGTCTATATCGATGATTATGCGCATCACCCCATGGAAATTGAAGCCACGCTCAGATCGGTTCGTGAACTCTACCCGGATAAGAAAATCACCGGCATATTTCAGCCCCATTTGTATTCCCGCACGAGGGATCTGGCAAAGGGGTTCGCGCAAAGCCTGGGTCTGCTTGACAGCCTGATCCTGCTGGATATCTATCCGGCAAGAGAACTGCCCATTGAAGGCGTTACTTCGGAAATGGTATTCAGGGATGTGCCTGTCGCCGACAAGATCATGTGTCGCAAAGAAGAACTCCTGGGCGTACTTCAGAAAAGGGACATTGAAGTGCTGATTACGCTGGGAGCCGGTGATATCGACAAATTAACCGAACCCATTACCCAACTTTTACTCACGAAGATCGGATGAAAAAATACAGAAACATATTATTCCTGGTATTGCTGATTGCCTACATGGTATTGGTTTCCGGTTTTATAGGCGGCAAGGAAAGAATGCAGAAAATAAGCGAACTGCGGATAGAGGTTGTCGACAGTACCGAGAATCAGTTCATCAAATCGGCCTCCATCAGGAGTATCCTGGAACAGAAGAAGTACAATATTTTTGGCAACGAAAGCAGCCATATTGATCTGGAAGGTATCGAGAATTCGCTGAAATCACGCCAGATCATCAAAGATGCACAGGCCTTCATCACCGAACCCGGTGTGCTTCATTTGGAAATCAGCCAAAAGAAGCCCTTTGTAAGGGTTTTCAACAGGTACGGACAGGGATACTATCTGGATGAAGACGGAAATATCATACCGCTGTCGCACGGCTTCAGTCCGTTTGTGATTGTAGCCAACGGGTACATCGCCGAGCCATTCACCGTGGGTAAAACCTTGAATATAAACGAGGCCCGGCGCGACTCGCTGCCGCGTTCCTTGCATACCATTTATGATGTTTATGAACTGGCCACGTTCATTACTGCCGACAAGTTCTGGAATTCCCAGATCGAGCAGATATACGTAAACAGCAACCTTGATTTCGAACTGATACCCAGGGTTGGTTCTCACATCATTGAAGTAGGCAGGGTTGAAGATCTTGAAGAGAAGTTTGACAACCTGAAGCTGTTGTACAATGAAGGCTTCAGCAAACTGGGATGGAACCAGTACGGAAAAATAAGTTTAAAATATAAAAACCAGGTAGTTTGTACTAAAATCCAATAACATGAGCCAAAGAAACAACATTTTAGCAGCTATTGATATCGGCACCACCAAAATCGTTACCATTGCCGGTCGGATGAACGAGGCAGGGAAACTCGAAATCATCGGGATGAGTAAAACCCCGTCAAAAGGAGTTAAAAGGGGTGTGGTGCTCAATATTGAGGAAGCTGTGAACGCCATCCGGTATACGGTTGAAGAAGTGCAGAAGCAAATCGGATTCCAGATCAGGGAAGCCTATGTGGGTATTGCGGGTCAGCATATTTCGAGCCTTCAAAACCGCGGCTACATACTCCGCGACTCCTATGAAGAAGAAATCACCCGGGAAGACACTGAAAAGTTGCTGGCTGAAATGTTTAAAATTTCCATCCAGCCCGGCGAAGAAATTATACATGTGATACCGCAGAGCTATGTGGTCGACAATGAAACCGGGGTGAAAAACCCGATCGGCATGTTTGGCAAGCGCCTCGAAGGCAATTACCATATTGTAATCGGGCAGACTTCATCGGCTCGCACCATTGAGCGTTGTGTCAACCGTTGCGGCATCAAGGTGAAACAAATGATCCTCGAGCCGCTTGCTTCAGCTGCTGCGGTGCTCACCGAAGATGAAATTGAAGCAGGTGTGGCCCTGGTTGATATCGGAGGCGGCACCACCGACATCGCTGTATATTATGATGACATCATCAAGCATACGGCTGTGATACCATTCGGAGGTAATGTAATTACCAAAGACATCATGGAAGGCTGCTCCATTCTGAACAAGCACGCCGAGCTGCTCAAAATTCAGTACGGATCGGCACTCGGAGATCTGGCTGAGGAGGGCAAGGTAGTGGCCGTGCCCGGGATCAGCGGCCGCGAGCCCAAGGAAGTGTCGTTAAGAAGCCTGGCCTACATCATACAGTCGCGAATGGAAGAGATCATAGATCATATTGTTTACCAGCTCGAAGGATCCGATTGCATGGAAAAACTCACGGCCGGTATTGTAATCACCGGCGGAGGATCTCAGTTGCGTCACCTGCCACAGCTTTTTAAATTCCACACCGGGTTTGACGTCAGGATAGGAAAACCTGAAGTACTCGTAAACCGGGAGGCACTGAAAGAAGTGAACCACCCCATGTACTCCACAAGCATTGGTTTGCTTTATAAGGGCTTTGAAAAGCCGATTGTGGAAGATACCGTGACCAAGGTACCCGAAAAAGAACCCGAACCGGCTTTTGTTGAATTTGAGGAAGAAAAGGAAGTGGAAAGCGAAACCGGTAAAAGGAAAGGTTCCTTACTCAATAACATATTAGACAAGGTTGGTAAAATCTTTGATGACGACGCCGATAAAACTTTTGAAAAGCAAAATCCTTAAACCATGGATGAATTAATGAATTTCGAGATGCCGCATAAAAGATCCTCTATCATCAAGGTGCTTGGTGTTGGCGGAGGCGGCAGCAACGCGGTCAATCACATGTTCAAACAGGGCATCAGGGACGTGGATTT
>CAZLLD010000120.1:0-7463 GCA_964560225.1 uncultured Bacteroidales bacterium | reverse complement strand
GATTTCAAGCGCTCGGATCAGTTTGGAACTGCCTACCTGAGAATGGCCAAACGGCTTCAGGAAGGAAACGTGGTAACGGTGGAACCGGGCATTTACTTCATTGAACCCTTGATTGAAAAGTGGCACAATGAGGGACGCTACCGCGATTTCATTGATTACAAGGCCGTCCGGAAATATTCAGGTTTTGGAGGAATCCGTATAGAAGACAACATTGTAGTGACAGACAAGGGCCATAAGGTTATCGGCAAACCCATTGCCAAGGAATTGACTGATGTGGAAAGTTTGGTAGGGAAGTAGCTTAATTGCTTTTTATCTGCTACCTGGCCATCAGAGCCTCAATTTCTTCCGGTTCCAGCGGGATATTCTTCATCAGGTCCTCATTTCCGTCACGGGTGATGAGGATGTTATTTTCAAGCCGGATACCTGTTTTTTCGGCCGGAATATAAATCCCCGGTTCGCAGGTAAGCACCATGCCCGGCCGGCATTCGGCATCCTTGCTGCCCACATCATGCACGTCGAGTCCCAGAAAATGGGAAGTTCCATGCATATAATACTGTTGATACAGGGGGTTGTTCATGTCCTGATCGGCCAAAGCTTCAGCTGTGTAAAGCCGCAGTTTCACATGTTCATCGCCGAATCGCCTGCAAACTTCCTTATGCACGTTACTGATTGTGTTCCCGGGCTTCATCAGTTTGCAGGCAAAACGGAATACATCCAGAACGCTCTTGTAGAGGTCTTTTTGCCGCTGTGTGAATTTGCCGTTAACCGGGATGGTTCGTGAACAGTCTGCTGCATAATTGCCGTATTCGGCACCAAAGTCCATCAGCAGCAGATCCCCTTCATTGCATACACAGTTGTTGCTGACATAGTGAAGTGCGCAGGCGTTGATGCCGGAGGCAATAATTGGCGGATAAGCATGACCACGGGCTCCGTTTTTGAGGAAAGCATAGGTGATTTCGGCTTCTACCTCGTATTCCATGGAGCCCGGCCGAAGGCATTTCAGCACATTTTCAAAAGCCGATCCTGTTATTTTGCAGGCTTCCCGGATCAGGGACACTTCCTCTTCCGATTTGATCACACGCAGGTCGCGCATGATGGGTGCCAGTCTTTCATATTGATGTGCCGGGAATTTTTGCTTCAGTTCATGGGCCAGCCGAAGGTTCCTGACCGGTAATTCGGGTATGGTCTTTTGTAATTCGGGCAGGTTGAGGTAAACGTTTTCAGCATAAAACATTAGCGGCGCCAGCACGGTTTCGTACTCATCCAAATACTTAACGTTTTTTATGCCGGAGATTGCCATGGCTTCCTCAGGAGTGAGTTTATGTCCTTCCCAGGTTTCCAGTTTGCGGTTGGGCCTGAGAATGAGCAATACTTCCTGCATGGATGCATCGGGATGGCCAGGTGCAACCAGCAAAATTGTTTTTTCCTGGTTGATCCCCGTGAGGTAGAAAAGGTCGGCATCCTGCCGGTACGGATAATATTGGTCAGCGCTGCGATGCATCTCGTCATTGGCATGCAGGATAGACAGTGAGCGGGGTTTTAGCGCATGCTCAAGCCGGTTTCTGTTCTTAATAAACAGTGTGGCTGGTATTTCAACTTTTTTCATCGGTTAACAGGTACCCGGGTTTATTGTGTTATGTATAATTTGTCTAAATTAGATATTCGGAAAACATCTGTTGTAAAAATAAAGCTAAGCAGGTAAATTTGCCGCTTTATCATCAAGCAATTTTCAACACTTTTAGCGATTAATAATAGTTCTATGAGTAATTTTCTAACCTCATCCATCGGGAAAAAGCTGATCATGTCTCTGGCCGGGCTTTTCCTGGTTACTTTTTTGTTGGTGCACCTGGGCATCAACCTGAGCCTGATCATTGCGGATTCGCGTGAACCTTTTAATAAGGCAGCCCATTTTATGGGAACAAATGTCATTGTAAAAGTGTTGGAGTTTGTTCTTTTCGGAGGATTCCTGCTCCACATGATCTATGGCGTGGTGCTGCAATTGCAAAACTGGTTTGCACGGCCCAACCGGTACAAAAAGGAAAACTACTCACAGACTTCGTTCTTTTCCAAATTCATGATTCATACTGCTGTTATCATTACTGTTTTTCTGGTTATTCACCTCTTTGATTTTTACCTGAAAGCCAAAATATTCGGCGACGTTCCCCTGGTGGTATATGACGGAAAGGATTACCACGACCTGGGTATCCTGGTAATTGAAAAGTTCAAGATTGGCTGGGTGGTTGTTTTTTACATAGCCTGTTTCCTGTTGCTGTCCTTTCATCTTTTGCACGGCTTTCAATCGGCATTCCAGTCGCTGGGAATCAACCACAAAACATACACCCCGCTGATCAAGGCAATAGGAGTGATTTACACTGTTGCTGTCACAGCCGGATTTATTTTTATTCCTGTTTACGTTTATTTTTGGATGTAAGTATTAGAATCTTTTGATATGACTCAGCTAAACGCACGCGTACCCGAAGGCCCGCTGGCCGAAAAATGGACCAACTATAAGTCTTCACAGAAACTGGTGAACCCGGCCAACAAACGCAAACTCGACATCATTGTGGTTGGTACCGGCCTTGCAGGAGCTTCTGCTGCTGCAAGCCTCGGAGAGCTTGGTTTTAACGTGAAGGCATTTTGCTACCAGGATAGTCCCCGCCGTGCGCATAGCATTGCAGCCCAGGGAGGCATCAATGCTGCCAAGAACTATCCGAATGATGGCGACAGCGTGTACCGCTTGTATTATGACACGATCAAGGGAGGCGATTATCGTTCACGTGAAGCCAATGTATACCGTCTTGCAGAAGTAAGCGGCAGCATCATTGACCAGTGCGTAGCCCAGGGTGTGCCATTTGCAAGGGAGTACGGCGGATTGCTCGACAACCGTTCTTTTGGCGGGGCACAGGTATCACGTACTTTTTATGCCCGCGGACAAACAGGCCAGCAACTTTTGCTGGGCGCTTACAGTGCCATGATGCGTCAGGTGAAACTGGGCAGGGTGAAACTCTACCCGCGTACCGAAATGCTCGATTTGGTGCTGATCGACGGGAAAGCCAGGGGGATTATCACCCGAAACCTGGTTACAGGGAAAATTGAAAGACATTTTGGGCATGCCGTGGTAATTGCAACAGGAGGTTATGGCCGGGCTTTCTTTCTTTCCACCAATGCCATGGGCTCAAACGGCAGTGCTGTCTGGCAGATATACAAAAAGGGAGCTTATTTTGCCAACCCGGCCTTTGTTCAGATTCATCCTACCTGCATACCGGTTCACGGAGATTACCAGTCGAAGCTCACGCTGATGAGCGAAAGTTTACGTAACGACGGCCGCATCTGGGTTCCCAAAAAGAAGGAAGATGCAGAAGCATTGCGCAGCGGACGTATCAAGCCTAAAGATATTGCTGAAGCCGACAGGGATTACTACCTCGAAAGGAGGTACCCGGCTTTCGGCAATCTTGTGCCACGGGATGTTGCATCAAGGGCTGCAAAAGAAAGATGCGATGCAGGTTATGGTGTTGGCAGCGGGTTGGCTGTATACCTCGATTTTGCTGAGGCCATTGGCCGGTTGGGCAAACATGTGATTGAAGAGCGCTATGGGAATCTTTTCCAGATGTATGAAAAAATTGTAGATGACAATCCCTATGAAACACCCATGATGATCTATCCTGCCATCCACTATTGCATGGGCGGAATCTGGGTTGACTATGAACTGATGACCAACATACCTGGGTTGTTCTCTATTGGTGAGTGCAATTTTTCGGACCACGGGGCCAACAGGCTGGGGGCATCGGCTTTGATGCAGGGACTGGCTGACGGGTATTTTGTGTTGCCCTATACAATTCAGAATTATCTTGCAAGTGAAATTTTGACTCCCCGTATTCCGGTTTCACAACCTGAATTTGAAGAAGCTGAAAACAGTGTGCGGGAGCGATTGAACAAGCTGATGCAAATAGGGGGTAAGCAATCTGCTGACCAGCTCCACCGGAAATTCGGACTGCATTTATGGGAAACCGTGGGTATGGCAAGAAACCGGAAAGATATTGAAAAGGCTGTTAAAGATTTCAGTGCCCTGCGTGAAGAATTCTGGACGGATCTGCGGGTTACCGGAACGGTTGATGAATTGAATCCTGAACTCGAGAAAGCCTCGCGCGTTGCTGATTTCATAGAAATTGGCGAACTTATGGCACGGGATGCCCTGCAACGGGAAGAATCGTGCGGAGGCCATTTCAGGGAGGAATACCAAACCGAAGAAGGAGAAGCCAAAAGAGACGACAACGAATTCATGTTCGTGGGGGCCTGGGAATATGCCGGACAGGGCAAAGAACCCATCCTGCATAAGGAGTCTTTGATTTATGAAAATATTAAAGTACAGTCGCGCAACTACAAAATATAGCACTATGGATTTTACACTCAAGATATGGCGTCAGGAAAACGCCAAAACCAGGGGAAAATTTGAAACCTATCCTGTCACCGGAATATCGGCAGACTGTTCTTTCCTTGAAATGCTGGACATTTTGAATCAACAGCTGGTTGATAAAATAGAAAAGCCAATATGCTTTGATCATGACTGTCGCGAAGGCATTTGTGGAGCATGCAGTTTGTACATCAACGGACATCCGCACGGCCCCGACACCGGAATAACAACCTGTCAGTTGCACATGCGGAAATTTAAGAATGGCGATACCATTATAATAGAACCCTGGCGCGCCAAGCCTTTTCCTGTAATAAAAGATCTGGTGGTCGACCGCTCGGCATTTGATCAGATCATTGAAGCCGGAGGATATGTATCAGTGAATACCGGCGGTGTTCCGGATGCAAATGCCATTCCGGTTCCCCGCATCAATGCTGAAACCGCTATGGATGCAGCAGCCTGTATTGGTTGCGGGGCGTGTGTGGCAACCTGCAAAAATGCTTCGGCCATGTTATTTGTAGCCGCTAAGGTTTCACAATTTGCACTGCTCCCCCAGGGTAAGATTGAAGCAAAGGAAAGAGCCATCAATATGGTTGCCAAAATGGATGAATTGGGATTTGGTAATTGCACCAATACCGGAGCATGCGAAGCAGAATGCCCCAAGAATATTTCCATATCACATATAGCCCGTTTGAACAGGGAATACCTGGCCGCCAATATAGGCTAATCTTCAGCAGTATCCGAAGAATCCTTGTTGGTGGTGGTGGAGAGGATGAAAAAATTAAAGTCGTGATCGTCTGATAATACCTTACTGTCGAGCTTGTTTCCACTGATGATACTGGTCTGGATCAAACCTATCTGGGCTCCGGTATCTCTTTCCAGGGCCTGCGACCTGATATCCCGCTTCAGCTTGCGCAACTGGACTTCATCAAATGAATTGATCTCCTTGCAATAGCTGATCAGTTTCGGACCGTGTTCGTGACGAATCCGGTTACCTGTGGTGATTCTCAAATTATTTTCATAATTCTGGATGGTCACCCATCCGCTGCCACAGGAAACGCCGGTTTTTACATCAACCACTTCGGCTGAATAATAAGAAACATTCTGTGTAAGCTCCATGAAGATCCTGAAGAGCTTTTGCACAGTCTTGAAGTCAATCTCCGGCAACAACTTGATCTGATTACCCAGTATGGAGATCAGATTCACGGTAAAGGCTCCCTTATAAATGAGCAGGGAATTTTCCTGGTATTCTTTATCAATTGTCATAGATAGTCGGAATTCTGGTATGAAGTTAATCATTTTACACGTTACAACCTGCGTACAATGGAAATAACTTTTTTAAAATTCTTAATTTTCCCACGGGGATGAAATAACTGCCCCCGGATGATGTAAATACCCATATCCGCAGGCTCGTTATTGGCATCTTTGCCATCCCATACCAGGAATTCATCTGTTCCTAGGAGGCAGTTCGCAGCCAGGTTCTTTATCTTAATTCCCCGAACATCATAAACCGATACAGAAGCCCTCCATCCCGGTTCATTCATATTCACATGCAGGATGATTTCATCATCTGTTCCATCATTGTCGGGAGAGCAAATATCTGATGACAGTGAGATTTCCGGGTCGACCTCACTGTCCATGTGCTGCGAATTTAAATAACCTGGAGTTGCATAGCCCGAGGCAGTGGAGGCAGATTGCCAGTTTGTGGCATCGCCTGCCGGCTTGCCTGGATCGATCCGTTCAAGCGAAACGTCATGTGTATCGCCAAACAGGTTGTCATGCATCTCGCTGTTGTAAATCAACTCATCAATAATCCGGGAACTGGTGTCGGATAAAACGAGCAATGCCCCCTCATCCGGAAGCCGGAACAGTTCGGGAATTTCCAGCAGAGATGAAACATAGCGATCCTTGTTGTCGTGCACCAGGTTCCGGGTATCTTTTGCAATTACCACATATCTTCCGGGAAACAGAATAAAGGGGTAATTCTTAAATGTAATGGTCTGTTGTATTGTTCCGCTTACTTCATCTGATAATGACAACTGAAACGAAGCCATGTCAATAACCTGGTCTGACCTGTTGAAGAACTCGATGAATTCAGCCGCTCCTTCAGCCGTACTAAACATGATTTCGTTAAAGATAACATCACCTGCCGAAGGTTGGTTGGCCAGGGCAAAATCTGCCGTTGCATTGCCCTGCAATGAATTTCCTGCACAGTCTCTGAGCGTGCTCATAACCGAAATCGTATAATGCAGTCCTGACTGAAAAGCCTTCGGGTATTTAAGTAGAGTAGTGCTGTAATCCGGCTCAACCGGATACACAGCAACCGGATGATACAATCCCTGGTTCGCAGAATACGCTTCGGTTGAATTTAAAGAAATATATTCCAAGGGCTCGCTGAAGTGGAGCATTATCATGCTGTCGGACGGGAGGGTAGCCCTCATAAGGATTGGTGATTGTGTGTCGGGATTATCTGCATAGCATGAATTTCTTTTGCCGGGGGTGCCGCCTGCCGGATCCGTTGAAGCGCTCCAGTTTTCAATACCGCCGCAGGGATTGCAGGGATCGATGATTTCAAGCGACCAGCCGCCATTGGCTTTTTTACTGTCCCTATACCAGTGGTCGGTAAAGGTTACCGTATGGATAACTGTTCCTTCAGCATTTTTCAGTGTAAGGGTCTGTCCGCTGTTCAATATCGGAGGCATTCCTGTTATTGCAAGTGTTTTTCCAAAGGAAGTCAGCAGGGTGTCAGAAGATTGATCACTCAGAATCAGGTATTCACCGGGCTCAATCCAGGCTTCCGGCAGCAGTTTCTGATACTTCCCTGCAATCAGCAACCAATCCCCGAGGTTCATAAGGGTTGACGTGCGGTTGCATAGTTCAATATATTCCACTGCAGGCAGTCCAACACAGGGAACAGGATCTGCCATGATTTCAGATATTATTACGGGGTAAAAATCAGCAGTATGAAAAGTTGCAGTATGGTTCTGGGAAAGTGCCTGTAATGGAATTAAAGAAAAAATTACCCCTAAAACTTTCATAAATCAATTTTTTTACC
>CAZLLD010000119.1:0-7504 GCA_964560225.1 uncultured Bacteroidales bacterium | reverse complement strand
AATGTATAGGTGCCTTCTTCTGATACGGCAACTAAATCGGGGCTGAGCAGCACGTTGCTTACTTCAATGGGGTTGTCTGCATTTCGCCTGTAGCTGAACCGCCAGGGAGGAGTTCCGGTAAGGACTACATGTAAATCAGCAGTGTAGTTTTCACAGATGCTGGCGCTTCCTGACAAGACAGCAGTCGGAAGTTCATTGATCAGAACACGGGCATAACCTGATCCGGAAGTATCACCCTTGCAATAGCGGTCACTTACCGAAGCGATCCGGTAGGTGCCTTCTTTTTTCACATAAAATGTAAACGGGTTCTCAACAATGTTCCGGTAAGATGCCTCGTAGGCTCCATTCCTGGAAATTTCGACATACCAGGGAGATTTTCCCTTGAAGCTGATCTGCAAAGGTATGGATGCATTGTCATCTTTACAAATAGTGGTATTTCCCGTAATGACACCGGTGACTCTTTCATGAACCATTACCTCTCTGAATACCTCATTGCTTTTATCGGTGCCATCACTTGCAACGAAATTAACCTTGCGGATACCAGCTGAGGGATTCACGTCATTTGTATTCTCATATCCGATGTTTCTTAAGGCCTGCTGGTAATTTGCCACCAAAGAATTTCCTGTAAGGGTCAATATTCCGGACGATGCGTCCCACGATCCGGTGATGCCGTTTTGGGTATTGAAAACCAACAGATCCTCATTGGGAATATATCCGTCTGCAATGGCAATCAATGCACCGTTCAGGGTAGTATTGTCAAGGTCGGTAACCGTTATGGAAGAAGTGATATTTGCTTCTTCCTGACTGATGCAATATTCCAGCGGCAAGGTTTCAATATGCCCCAGCACAGGAGGGCTGTTTTTTCCCAGTATGCTTATATTTCTGGCTACTGTATTGCTTTTTTCGAAATAATATCCAACGGTAAATGATACTGACCTTCTTGCTGTTGAGGGATTGATGATATTTGTGTTCTCATACCGGATGCTGCGTAACGCAGCCTGGTAGTCTGATACAGTTGCAAAGCCTGAAAGGTTAAGTGTTCCTGTACTTGAATCCCATGTTCCGTTGATCTTGCCCGAATATCTCAACACATCCTCAGAGCGAACATATCCCGAAGATATTTGTATAGTGGCAAAGTTAAGAAATCTGGTGTCAACATCCGTAACGGTAAGGGTTTGGGTTACCTGAACCGGTCCCGATCCTTCGGTATAGACCAGGTCATCTTTCTCCATATGGTCCAGGACCGGAGTCGCTTCAATGGCCATTGTTGATCCTGACGGGTTTTCATGAGCAAACAATGAATGGTGCATCATGAACAGCAGAACCACCGTTTTGATGGAGGCTGATCGGAGAAATAGGGTGATTTTCATAAATGAAAGGTTTTGATGAGAATCCGGTTTCATGCAGCATGTAACAGGTGCAACATGCTATTCGGCACGTATAACCGGATTCAGGTTTCCGGGAATAAAACCGGAAGCCTGAATATCAGCAGGATGTAATAGTAGTCAGTTTTATTGAGATATGATTAATTTGCTGGTTCCTAAAAGCTGATTATTAACAGTCATCCTCAGCATATAAATACCATCCGGAAGATCCGCAACTGGTATTTCCACGATGTTGTTGCCGGCCTCTATGCGTTTGGAATAAACCAGGATGCCTGTATTATTGTATAAGCTGACATGCATGCTGGCAGTCAATTCACTTTCAAACTGAACAAAGGCCGAACGATTTGCCGGGTTTGGATACACAATGAAGTTTTTCTTCAGCGGTTTTTCAGGCTGCGGATCAAAGATGCCATCCAAGCCACCAATTGTGCTGAGTTTAGCCTGGTATACCTCGTAGGTTGCTTCATCCTGTAAAAAGGCAACAAGTCTTAATTGCTGGGGGTCGTATACATTTTGTACGGGCCACTCCAGATCAATCTTTTGATGATCACTGACACTCCAGGCTTTGTTAATAGAAACGCCAGCAGCGCCAGGTAACATGGCTTTTACTACATTTTTGAATTTTGTATCACCATTATTGCCGTTGATGCCGTGGATCTCTCTTTCAATAACAGCAACACGAACTGACAACTCTTTCATAGGCATGGCTTTCACGGCTACAATATCAACAGCAACTTTCAGGTTGTTGCCGCTATATCCCGAAATAATGCTGATATCAAAATAGGCATCACGCAACGATTCAATTATTGCAGCGTTTTGATTAAATGGTTTGGAATCTTCAATGAAGTCGAAGCTGTGCTGGCCGGATACACCGCCATTCAGAAGTGAATAAGGAACCCCTGATATGCCATAATAAAACTCGCGGGTAGACGGTATAACCGGATTGTCTTCATAGAACGGATCTCCGGGAGGATTGGAGGTATGGTACTGTATGTTTACAACACTCAATTCATTGTTTTCAGTAAATGCATCCAGTATGGAGTCGGCTTCGGGACAATCATTATTGGATGAGTTGGTGAAATGCTCAATAATTGCAGTTCTCTTACGTTCACCAATCCAGAAATTGTCAAATGCGATTCCGTTGTTGTTCTGTGCAGAACCATCTGACCCGTATGCAATTCTAAACTGCACCTGGGGTTTGCCTTTCAGATTATCCAGCGAATGTCGCACTTCTTTCCATTCTGTATCATTACCGACGTTGGTGACCGGATGAACGCACCAGCCTATCTTGTTATCGCCGATCAGTCCCGGAATGTAGGTGTAATTATACCAGCTGATACCATCGTTCAGGTCACCCAGCGGTGTCCAGGTTTTCCCGCTGTCGGCACTGAACTGAATGTTTGCGCCGTCGCGGTTGGAGTTAAACAAACGCCACACCTGCATTTTCAGCATGGGTTTTTCGGTTCCCCTGAAATCATAGCACGGTGTTGTAACCCATGACTGCTCCCTGGGTGGCCGGGTTCCCTGTGTAAGCGTGTACCAGCAATGAGCCCCTGAATACGGATCTGTAAATCCCTTGCTGGGATCACCAAGCACCCAGCTATTGATCGATTCGATGGGATTTCCTGTATTCCATCCCAATGAACCCGTTTCAAATTCTTCAAACTGGGTTTCTTCAGCCGGCACTTTGGTGGGGCGCAATGCAAAAGTTTTGGTGGTGCTGGCGTAACATCCGTTTGAGTTGTACAACGCCAGGCTGACATTGTAGTTTCCGGGTTCAGCAAAGGTATACGAAATATCCTTGGCTGTATCGTTTACCAGGTAACCTGATCCTGTTTTGTTCATTATCTTCCAGAAGAACAGTGTGTCACTTAAAAAGCCGAAGTTTGAAACGGAGGTGTTATTCAGGGTAACCGACTGTCCGGCCTGGAAACATTCCGTTGCCCCTTTGAAATCGGCAACGGGACTCACCCCAACATCAAAACTTGCTTGTTTTGGCTGAGGTAACCCTGCATCATAATAGGTATAAGTTATTGTGTAATTATTTGGGGTCAGCAAGGCAGGGTTGATGGTAGCCGTGTTGTTGCCATGGTCAGTAAGCCCGACTCCTCCGCTGATGGTAAATATGCCTGATTGTCCCAGAATATTGGTGCCGGTAACGGTAAAAGGCTGATCGTTTGTGCAATACTTCGTGCGGTCATTTTCAAATTCAATAAGGGCACTGGATTCGAGTACTCTTACTATAGCGGTATCGTATCCATAGCATGACGATGGATTGACCCGGTAAGAATAAACGATGTTGTTACTACCAACAGGGGCGAGTGCAGGAAGAAAGTACCATTTACTGTTGTAGGGGACCAGTCCCGGACCTGAATAAATTCCTCCGACAGGTGTGCCGGTAATAAGTACCCATTCTGATGATTGTTTGTTATAAGCCGGGGCCAATCCGGTTAGTTCAACCTCAGGTGCCGGTGTTACAGTGATGGTGGCGCTGCCTGATACCGTACCTTTGCAGTTCTTGTCATATACTTCAATCAGTCTGTATGTTCCTGCTTTATTGACAGATATAACATTCGGGCTTGATGTAATATCAACCACATCAGTGGTGTCCACACCAACAAGCCTGTATTTGTATCCCCATGGAGCGTGGCCGGTTAGCGCAACGTTCAGGTTCGCCGAAGTATGCTGGCAAATGGTCTGTGTTCCTGAGATGGTGGCCGTTGGGATTTCATGCGGCCTGATGGTGCCGGTTCCGGAAACCTTACCGCTACAAACCTGGTCGGAAACAGCTGAAAGGGTATAATTACCCGGGGTGGTCACTTCGAGGTTGTAAGAATAACTGGATGGAACTGTGATCACAGTCGGGTTGGCCCCGTTTTTCAGATAGGTGAAGGTCCAACCTGGTGTGCTTTCTGGTGATAATGAAATGGTAAGTGTTGCAGGTTCACCGGGACAAATGCTGTCAAGGCCCGAAATTGTTGCCGTTGGCGATGGCTTGAACGAAACCCAGGCTGACCCTGAGGTGGTATCACCGGGGCAGTTATTGGCATCCCTGATTTCAACAATCCGGTATCGGGTTGGGGAATCGCCAATAACCCGTGCATTAAATAAAAAGGGATCGGCAGTGATATTTGTGTAGGTTGTATCGTTGACTCCCCTTCGCATTTTAACGGTCCATGGTGAAACTCCGGCGATAAAGTTCATCGATATCTGAGCCTGGCTAACCCCATCGTTACAAATCTCGTAAGTTCCCGAAAGCAAAGCTTTTGCTTTCGGGCTGATTGTCAAAATTACCGGTGTTGATGAAACAACTGCTTTATCAGGGGTAGGAGTGCTTGCATCTGTAAGTTCTTTAAGTTCATAGGTGCCGGGTATTTTAACCTGTATGATATAAGGAGATGCAGCAATATTATATATCGTGGAGTCAGAAATGCTGCCTGACCGATGAAGTGTTGCAGTGTATGGTGATTTACCACCGGTAACGGTAAGTGTAATGTTCATTGGGCTGCCCTGACAAAAAGTCCCGCTTCCTGCTATGTTGGCGCTGAAATTACCTATGGGGCCAATAATATTGCTCCATGCCGAATCGCCGGGCGTTGAGCCGCTGGTGGCCACCGGGTTGACCCTGAACCAGATGTATTTTCCGGCATCGGCAGATTTAAGGGTATAGGTAGATTCAGACCCTATTAACGTGCCCGGCGAGGCCGGTGTAGGTGTCCCATCCGCATGGTACCATTTATATATATGGGCACCGGCGGGATCGTTTTCAGCATCGGAATAACTAAATTGTGCTGATAACACCTGTCCCGGCAGGGTACCCGGGGCATTCACCTGAACATTGCTGGCCACGGGGGTGGCATTGATTTTCCTGAAAGCACTTCTTGCCGGAACTCCTGCCAGGCTAAATTCGTCAACAGGGGTTACTTCAAAGCCAATGTATTTTCCCCCGTCGGCCTTAACTGGCCGGTAAGTGGCAGTTGTGGCACCTGTGATAATGGTTGCCGAAGAGCCGTCGGAATAATTGGAACGATACCACTTGTAAGTATGGATTCCGGGGTCATCTCCGTCGGGATCGGTAAAGGTGAACGATCCGGTGTTTAGCGTACCAATGCGGTCGTTGGCGGCCGTAATGGTTACAATGGAAGCTACAGGTGCGTCATTAATGGCAGTTATGGTAACGGTTCTGGTAATGATGTTACTCAGCGGATTCACGGTTCCGCCATCGGTAACCCGGAATGAAACCACCCGGTTGGTTGTGTTGGGGCCTTCACTGGTATTCGCGTATCGGACACTGCGCAGGGCAGTGCGGTAGTTGACAAGCGTGGAGGTACCGGTCAGCGTGAGTATGCCCGATGTGGAATTATATGTGCCGGTAATGTCGTTTGCAGGGGTAAAGGATAAGACGTCTTCGGCTGCCTGGAAACCCGATGTGATGGAGATAGTGGCTCCGGCAATTGATGTGTTGTCAGTATCCGTAATGTCGATGGTATTGGTCAGCTGTACCGAAGACCCATTTTCCGTATAATTCACCGGGGCTGTTGCACCATCGGCAAGTACAGGGGCATCATTGACAGCAGTAATGGATACACTTTTCACAATTGCAATACTGGGGCTGGTGCCGTCGGTAACTGTGAAAGAAACCGATCTGTTGGCAACGGTGGGATTGTCACTGGTGTTGCTGTACTTTACACTGCGCAATGCCGTCTGATAATTGGCCAAACTGGCTGTTCCGGTGAGTGTGAGAACTCCTGTGGATTGGGAATAGCTGCCTGAAATGCCACTGACCTCTGTAAATGACAGGACATCTTCTCCCGACAGGAATCCTGCTGTTATGGAAATAGTTGCCCCGCTTAAGTTAGGATTATCAATATCGGCAACGGTGATAGTACTGGTGAGTGTAACAGGTGCAGCGTTCTCGGTGTAATTAATTGTTGCAGATGAAGGCTCAGTAAGCACCGGAGGGGTGTTATTGCTTTTCACAATGATATTCCTTGTTTCAGTGTTGCTGGTTAAACTGCCATCATATACACTGAAAGAAATGATGCGTGTATCTGTGCCGGGATCGGGGCTCGTGTTGTTGTACCTCATAGCGCGAAGGGCATTCTGGTAATTGGCAAGTGTGCCGTTTCCGGTCAGTGAATATTGACCCGACCCGGCAGTCCATGTTCCTATTAACCCATAAGTGTTTGAACACGTCAGTAAATCCTGGTCATTCTTGTAGCCTGAAGAAATCCACACGGTGGCTGCTGCCAGGTTGGGGCTGTCGATATCTTCCACCCTGATGGAGCTGGTAATCTGAATCGGTGCGCTGCCTTCGGAATACTCCAGGTTGGTTAATTCGATGCCATCGAGTACAGGGGCATCGTTTATTGAAGTAATGGTTATGGCAACAGTAGCCGGGTCACTTTGCAAAGTGCCGTCAGAAGCCCTGTATGTAAAGGAATCTTCTGTATTCTCTTCGCCATTGTTCACATAGGTGAATGAGCCGTTGGGGTTCAGGATGAATGATGAATGGAAGGATGGGTTGGTTTCCAACACGGCCAAGAGCGGGTCATCGTTTCCGTCGGTATCATTTTCGAGCACTCCGGGGTCAGTTACAGTAAGTGTGCCTCCTTCGGCAACGGTATAGCTGTCATTTGACGCCACCGGTGCTTCGGCAATTGCGGTGACCTCGAAAGTGGCGCTCTCGGAATCGGAAAGATCTTTAGTGTCGGTAACTGTGAAAGTAATGGTCTCCGAACCGTTCCAGTTCTTATTTGGCGGCTTGATCGTGGCCTTATGTGTGTTGAGGTCGATGTCAACATCCAGCATGTCTTGTCCTGTTGCTGTCCACGCCAGCAGGTTATCGTCATCTTCAGCATCGTCAACCACGGAGTTCAGGTCGATATCGGCGAAGTCATCTCCTTCCTCAATAGTCTGTCCGGTTAAGCCGGTAATTACCGGGGCATCATTAACCGGATTCACTTCGATGGTTACAGTGGCTACATTGCTTTCTACATCCCCGTTATCGATAAGATAGGTAAAGAAGTCCGATGTGGTTTCTGATCCATCATGGGTGTATACAAAAGATCCCTCTTCATTCAGGATGAAGTCTGAGCCATTTGTGGGGCCTGTGACAG
>CAZLLD010000118.1:0-7970 GCA_964560225.1 uncultured Bacteroidales bacterium | reverse complement strand
GGAGCTCATGCTTGCACGGTGGGCCGACCGGCGGCACCGGAAACTTGAACAACGTGTGCTTAACGAGGCCGATCACATCATCACCGTAAGCCCTGGCATGACCAGTGAATTCAGGCTTAAAGGTGCCGGGCATGTAACTACACTCACCAACGGATTTGACGAATTACCTGCTGAAGCTTCGAAACCCAACAATACAAAATTCAGTATTACCCATCTGGGTTCACTGCCCAAATCGCGTAATCCCGAAAACTTATGGCGGGCCCTTTCAGAACTGATCAGGCAACATGAACCTTTTGCAGCAGCGCTGGAAATCAAGCTGATCGGGAAGTGCGATGCAGCCATAGACGACTCGCTTCAGCATCATCAACTTCAGCAATATGTAACCCGGACAGCTTTTGTCCCCCACCTCGAAACACCGGCCATCCTTTGCACTTCGTCTGTACTGTTGTTGTCGATCAACAATACCCCCAATGCAAAAGGGATTCTTACCAACAAGTTTTTCGAATACCTCTCAACCCACAGACCTGTTATTGCCATTGGTCCTCCTGATGGAGATGCTGCAACAATCCTCAGGGAAACCACCGCTGGTAAAATATTCGACTATAACGAAGTTGAACCCCTTAAAGCATACATCCTGGAGTTATTTACTTTATATTCGCATGACAGGCTCTTCATCAACAGTGCCGGCATTGAACAATACTCCAGGCAAAACCTGTCGAAACAACTCAGTGAATTGTTAAACCGTATTGTCTCGTGAAGAAAATTGTGACCATAATTGGTGCCCGGCCGCAGTTTATTAAGGCCGCTGCTGTAAGCCGGGTCATTCAGAAATCCGGAGAGCTTCGGGAGGTTATTGTACATACCGGACAGCACTTTGATGAAAACATGTCTTCGGTTTTTTTCCGGGAAATGGAAATCCCCGAGCCCGATTATAACCTGCAGATCAACAGTTTGTCACACGGCGCCATGACCGGTCGTATGCTCGAAAAGATAGAGGAAGTGCTGCTGAAGGAGAAGCCTGATTTCCTGATGGTATATGGCGATACCAATTCAACCATTGCCGGTGCTCTGGCAGCAAAGAAGCTCGATATCAGGGTAATTCATATAGAAGCCGGATTGCGGTCGTTCAATTTGAAGATGCCGGAAGAAATCAACCGGATCCTTACCGACAGGATCTCCAACCTGCTTTTCTGTCCTACTGAAAATGCCGTTCAAAACCTGCTTAATGAAGGGTTTTCCAATTTCAAATGCCAGATTCATGAGGTAGGCGATGTAATGTATGATACTGCGCTATATTACGGTTCAAAATCATCGAAATTCTCAGATATTATTGCCAGAAAGAATCTGAGAAAAAATGGATTTATACTTTGCACCATTCACCGTCAGGAAAACACGGATAATCTCTTTCACCTGAAATCCATCATTCAGGCTCTGAATAATATACATCGTGAAATTCCTGTCATATTGCCGCTTCATCCCAGAACCAGAAAAATAATGAAGCAACAGGGTGTCATGCCTGAATTTGAGCCGATTGATCCGGTTGGTTATTTTGATATCCTTGAACTGCTTAAAAATTGCAATCTCGTAATGACCGATAGCGGAGGTATGCAAAAAGAAGCCTATTTTTTTAAAAAGTATTGCATTACCCTTCGCAAGGAAACCGAGTGGGTTGAGCTGGTTAATAATCATTACAATATACTTGCAGGTCCTGATGAAGAAGCCATCAGAACCAGTTTCAATGCGTTTAAAGACAAGGAAATTCCGCAGACCAAAAGTCTGTATGGCGATGGTGACGCCAGTATGAAGATTATCAATTCCATAATCCATTATCAATTATGAAGATCTTAATGGTACTTGACCGTGAGTTTCCTCCCGATATCCGAGTGGAAAATGAGATAGCTGCCTTGCATCAGGCCGGTCATGAAATACATTTGGCTTGTTTTACCATGAAGAACAAACCTGCTTTTGAAAAAACAGAACAGGTCAGCATTCACAGAAAACCTATATCAAAATTCATTTATAAATCCAGTGTTGCCATTCTGACACTCCCATTTTACAATCACTTTTGGAAGAAGCATTTGAGAGAAATCCTCAAATCTCAGAGCTTTGACGCCCTCCACATTCACGACCTCCCTTTGGCAGGTGTTGGCTATAAAATGAAGAAGGAATTCGGTTTGGTTTTAACAGCTGACCTGCATGAAAACTGGCCGGCATTTGTTGAAATTTCGAAACATACCAATACGTTGCCGGGGAAGTTGTTTTCTCCGGTTTTTATTTGGCGCAGGTACGAAAAGAAAGTGCTGAAAAAAGCGGACAACATTATTGTAGTGGTGGAAGAGGCCCGGGAACGGCTGGCAGACCTGGGAATATCTGCCGGTAAAATAAGAGTTGTTTCAAATACCATCAATCTTTCAGATTTACATATTAAGAGTCATGGGAAAGGAGAAAAGAGTATCTTGTATTATGCGGGAGGAATTAACTATCACAGGGGGCTTCAGTTTGTAGTCAGGGCCATGCATCTGTCTTCCAACAAACAGTTGAAATTCTGGATACTGGGTGAGGGAAGTTATAAAAATGAATTAATGGCGTTGGCAAAGCAATTATCATTAACCTCACAGGTTATCTTTTTTGGTTATCAACCTTTTCAGGTTGTCATGGAGAAACTGGCTGAGGCAGATTTTGCTGTAATTCCGCACATAAAAAACGCCCACACTGATTCCACCATACCCCATAAGCTTTTCCAATACATGTATGCACAAAAGCCTGTAATAGCAAGTGATTGTTTGCCTATTAAAAGAATTCTGGAAGAAACCCAATCAGGAATTATTTACAGGTACAACGATGTAGCGCAACTGGCAGAGATTTTTAACCGGGTGGGTGAATTGGATACAACCAATATGGGCGAAAACGGGAAGAAGAATGTTCTGAAAAAGTATAATTGGGGAAATGACAGCAAAATACTCACCGACATTTACCTTGCCTAACCCATAACGGAATCCCTGGGTTTACATCAAAAATCCATATTGACCTTTTTCAAGTTTCGTTTCCAATTCATTGGATTTCGCCATTTTAACCAGGCTTCCCGGAGCCTTGTGATCTCGATCTTTTCGTAAAATCCGAAAGGATACAAAAGGAATGGGAATGATAATACAAGGGAAGCCTTAATAATTAACCGAAGAACCAGGTTGAGATCATTCAGCACAAAAGTCAACAAACACAGTACTGTTCCGATAACTACGATCAGTAAGATATTCTTTACTTCGTAAGGAATCGGATATTTCTTTTGTGCGAAAAAATACACCAGGATGAAGAACAGAATCTGTGATAACAGAAATGATATTGCAGAACCATAATATGAAAACTTCGGAATGGAAATGTAGTTCAAGCCCACATTAAGCACAGTAGTTGAAATGGTAATTATGCTGATGATGCCTGTTTCCTTGGCAATCTGTAAACCGGTAGATGCCGTGTCTTTGAGCATTCCAAAGAACAACGCAAAAGACAATATGGGAATGATGGACCAGGCAATGTAATAAATCTCGTTTTGAGCAAATAAATGCACTATTTCAAAACTGAAAGCACTTAATCCAATCACACAAATCATCACAATGAAAGCAAAATACGTCATGTATTTTGAATAGAAACGCTTACTTCCCGGATCATGCATTAACCGGAATAATAAAGGAGAAACAGCCATCTGAACAGAGGCAATGACAAATATTTTCAGCGAATTTGCCATACGATAAGCAAAAACGTATATCCCGACTTCTTCACGGGTTGCCAAGTAATTCAGGATGTACTTATCAAGTATTGAAATTAAGATCCCAGATGTAGAGGCCAGTATCAAAGGGAAGCTAAACTGCATCATTTCTTTGATCAACCTGAAATCAAGTTTAAATTCAATATTGGCATAAAGGTATTTTGCAGTAAGCAGAAAAAACAACAATGAACCAAATATCTGGGCTTTATATATTCCTTCAATGCCAGTGCCCATGTATACAACAAAAACAATTGTCAACAGCAGGGTTAACAATAACTTAAAGATATTTGTTACGGTAAAGAGTACCGGCTTTTGCTGAATTTTCATGAGTGTTTGCAACAAGGCGATCCATATTTGCATAACCGATGAACCCATCATGAGTGAAAGTGCCAGATTGAAACGTTCAGAGCCAAACAGCAGCTGGGAAATGCTCTTTGAAAATGATGAAAAGGCAAGGAGAGATAACCCTGTAACCATTATCAGAAAGGCAAATACGCTATAAAACATCGATTTTTGCTTTCCTTCATAATCCTTTTCATAATACCAGCGGGTTAATGCCTGGCTCAATGACAATCCAAGTAACGAAACCAACAACTGTGCAGTAATATCAATTATGCCAACAACAGCAAAATCTGATACAGAAAGAAATTTTTCATTGGTATAAATGGGTATCAACACCAGGCCTACCAATTTAACGGACATATTTCCGAAACCATATACCAGGGATCCCTTTGTTACTGTCTTTACGTTCTTTAGCATTTCTTTATGATCAGTAGTCCCTTTGTCCGCTATTCAAACATCAATCGAAGTATCTTCTGATAAACAACTCAAGATTCACTATTTGCCATAATAACCTTGAATGATCAGTCATTTCATGCTGGTGGGCTGAAATGATCTTTTCAATACCTCCTTTCTTATAAATGCCTCTTGATGTGGCTTTCTGATCGGTTAACAGCTTTATCAATTCCTGTTTCAAGTCGTTTTTAAACCAACGGTTGTGATCAATATAGGTGGGCCTGTTCCACTTGTCAATCAATGACAATGCAGGTTTTAAACTTGTTTTCTTAAGCGTATTGATGACCTTGTTTTCAAGTATTCTTAGGTCATAGCAAATATCCGGACTGTCAATTCGCAAATTGTATCGTTCACGTTTGATTCGGGCAAGATCAGGAAAATTCCGGGTAAAGACTTTCCGATAGGCAAATTGATTAAATCTGAGGCGTAATGGCAGCCTGTAGGCAAAGTCCATCAATTCATTATCATAACTGGGCATTCGTGTTTCCAGGAACAAATTATTCATGAGATTTCCGCACAAGGTACCCCTGCGTCCATGCTCATTCATTAATAAGTTGATGTAGGTATGTAACGGGTATTTATATTCATTAATGTAATTATCAGGCACTTCTTTGTAACCATCCTTTATTTGTTTGTAAAAATCATCGGCAAACAATTCTTTTAAAAGATTTTCATCAACCAGATTGAAAATGTTAATTACAATATCCTTTGCTTCTGCATTGAAAGAATCAAGGCCCATTAAGTACTGCAGTTTTCTCCTCCACAAATTCCCTCCAAAAATGGCATCAGCCATCTGGGAACTGATGGTTACCTCTTTTTTCCGAAAATACTCCAGCAAAGCTCCGAATCCCTGAACCGGACCGTAAATGACCCCCATGTAGTCAGAATAGTAAGCAAATAACCCGGCATGTTTCCAGATATCATCAGGAATTACTTCAAAGGGATGGTGGTTTAAATGCAGCTGTTCGGCAACCAGTTTAGAAAACCGCTGATCGTCGCAGTCAGGCGGACCGAATGTAAAAGAGGCTAGATTTTTTATTTCGAAGAAATTCGCATAGGCAGCAACATACCTTGAATCAAGTCCTCCGCTCAGCGAGATTAACAAATCATCAGCATTTTTTGTCATTACCCTTTTCATCGCCAATTGCATCCGATGGTCTAATTCATCAATGAACTTATCTTCGACACTTGATTTTACTTTTTCTTTTGTGTATGCTTTTTCATCATAGGGATAATCCCAGTACTTCTTTATTTGAATCTTACCTTTATGGAATACAAGGAAAGATGCCTCAGGCAATTGACTGATTCCTGAAAATAGCGTTCGGTGCCCGAACAGGTGTGTAAAATGAAACAGATGTGATACTGCATTATAATCAATAGACTTTGTCCAATTATCTTCCAGAATGGCCTTTACCTCTGCAGCAAATAAAAGCCTCCCCCGGTTCAGGGAATAATATAACGGACGTGTTCCAAACCTATCAGAAATCAGGATCAGTTTCTTATCATAAAAATCATACCAGGCTGCACTAAAATGACCATTAACTTTTGACAAAGAATCCAATCCGTCATGAATTAGTATATGAAGCAGCAATTCAGAATCAGATTTTATATCATCTGCCTCCATCCTGTCATAACTGAATATCTCACCAATCATAATCAGTCCATACCGCCTATCAGCAGAAAAAACAGGCTGCGGGAAAGTATTCACATAGTTTAAATGAATACGACCCAAATGAACACCTTCGTTTTCATGCTTTTCAACAGTGTAATCATAATGATTGAGTGATTCAACCATTCTCGAAAACAGTGTTGATTCCGATTTATCCGAAATAATTCCTGCTAATCCGGGCATAGTATTGATTTCTTTGCAATTATCTTACTTAGATATCCGAACTGTTTCAGGCAAATAAAACAGGTAATTATTTCCGTCCCTGGTGAATGCCGAAAAGCCCATTTGCTTTAAATTGGTCACGATTTGTCGGGTGTGTTTGCGCTTGAATTTTTTAAAAGCATGATGGTGAAATTCAATGAAGATTTGTTTCACGCAATTGAAAGTCTCATCTGAAATGTTATTAAGCAGCTCATATTCTGCCCCTTCTATATCAATCTTCAATAAATCCACTTGCTGCAATTCCAGGTCGGATATCAGCGTCTGGATGTTTTTCGTAACCACCGGATAAGTAATCACTTTATCGTGCAGTATGTTCGTGTGATCCGAAAGCAATGATCCGCTTTCGTTATCTTGTGTTTCATGGAAGATACATTCTGCATTTTCCCTGGATACGGCCACTTCAATATGATGAAACCGGCCAGCATACTTGTCTTCTGTTTCCTTCAGAAAAGTTTTGTGTTTTTTGGTCGGATCAACACCATATGAAGTCAATCCGAATTTATCTATGAGATGGCAGGACAGCTCAGCTTTGAATCCACAACCAATGTCAATTACGTGGCTTTCCCTGTCGAACAGATT
The DNA here is from genome assembly GCA_964560225.1 of uncultured Bacteroidales bacterium. Classification (GTDB taxonomy): domain Bacteria; phylum Bacteroidota; class Bacteroidia; order Bacteroidales; family UBA10428; genus UBA5072. Next base: position 945 of record CAZLLD010000118.1, on the reverse strand, counting down.
AAAATAAATGTAATTGGGAGGAAAGCTATGTAACCCCAGAGTTTTCGCTTTCCGCCTGGTCAGGCATTTAACAATATCTTCACGCAGCTTGTTCGGAAACTTAAAATACAGCCACAACTTTACCAGTATCTTTTTCACCATAATAATTTATATAATTTTTGATTACACAATTGAAGCATATATCTTTTCAAGCTTCGTGACCTGTTTATGCAAATTAAACTCATTTTCAATCCTTGCCCGGCAATTCTGACTGAGTGTCTGCAGTTCAAATCTTCTTTTAATCATTTTGCTTATTGCCTCTGATAAACTATCTACATCGTTCTCTGTTGCCAGAAAACCGGTAGTCCCATCCAGAACTATTTCCGGTATGTCCGAGTGACGAGTTGCCACTACGGGCATTCCGGATGCCATGGCGTCAATTATGGCCATGGGAGTACCTTCTTTATCATTATTCTTTGCCGTTTTGCTGGCTTGGATGTAAATGTCACACTTACCGGCTAAATCAAGAAAATATGGATACGGCTTGTACCCGTGCAGAACTACTTTTTTCTCCAGGTTTAACTCCTGTATAATTGATATTATCTGGTTTTTCAAAGGACCATCTCCAATGATGTCCAGCGTAAAATCCATCTCTTTTTCCACACTTTTCAATGCCGCCAATGCAATGTCAATACCTTTCTTTTCGACAATACTTGAGGCAATCAGAAATCTGATCGGGCGGTCTTCTTCGAAACTGCGCTGCTTAAAACCAATCCGATCAACGTCAACTCCCAAATGATTCACAATCAGCTTTTCCTCAGGGCATCCCAGATCCACCAAAGCTTGTTTCATATAAGGTCCCAACACAATACCCCTGGAAAAGGCATTAAAAAGCTTTTTGTATTTTCGTGCATTTTCTGGTTCTTTGGGATATTTAAATACATCTCCACCATAAAAACTGCATAC
>CAZLLD010000117.1:0-8026 GCA_964560225.1 uncultured Bacteroidales bacterium | reverse complement strand
CGGTTAATACAGGTTGCTTAAACCACAGGTCCTCACAAATGGTAATGGCAATATTAAAACCTTTATAGCTGACAAGTTCAAAAGAAGTATTCTGCTCAAAATACCTGTATTCATCAAAAATATCATAGGTGGGAAGCAGGGTTTTGTGAATCACCTGCTGCACAGCCCCATTATACATGAAGAAAGCAGAGTTGTAAAGGTTTTTACCTTTAGTATTCGGGTTAACCGAGGGCCCTCCGGCAATTGCAGCCAAGCCATGACATTCTGCTGCGATAATTCCGACAGATGCTTCACATTTACGGATAAAATCCCTTGACTCCAAAAGATCGTGCGGTGGATAACCGCAAACTGAAAGTTCTGAAAAGACTACCAGGTCAACTTTTTCCTGACGTGCCCTCCGGATTGCCCTGATGATCTTTTCAACATTTTCTTCAAATGCGCCAATTGTATAATTGAGCTGGGCTATGGCAATTCTCATAGGAAATTTTTCAGAACAATACGCCAATCCTGAAGGTCAGGTAATTTAAAACAGCCTTGTGGTCGTTGTTGGAAAGCACATCCACAAAACCATTATTATAAAATATCCCGGCAAAGATGGAGGTTTGTCCGCCTATGTTATATTCCACCCCACCTCCAAAAAAATAACTCATGTTGAATGTGTTGATTTCCTTGGCGACATTGTCCTTGTTCAGTTCCTTATCAGTGGAAGTACCCTTGGACCCGATGTTGATCAACTGATTCAGCCCCAATTGGGCATAATAAGTAAAATAGCCCATTTCATTGGTTTTTAGCTTCAGCGATACGGGAATGGCCATATAACTCACATTGAAGGCAACTGATTCACCTTTGGCAACCATCACTGAAGTGGTTTTTCCACTGGAAATAGAAATAGAATCATTGTACAGCACGTTACCGCCTTGGGTAGTCAGCATAAAACCTGTTACAAGTCCGTAATTTTGGCGAAAATAATACTCAACGACCAGACCTCCACCTATTCCGGGCCGTGCTCCGTCTTTTTCTATTCCATCTGATTTGGGTGTCAGCCATGAAGCCATGGGATCGATATTGACACCTAAACGAAGGTTAGATTGTGCAAAAACTACTGAAACATTTAACAAAGTCAGCACTACAAGAATCTTTTTCACGATGTTAAATTTAGGTTAGTAAAAAGGCAAATTTAACCAGTTCTTGCTTTTTCAAAAAGAATAATGGTCACTTATTGAACAGGTAAAGAAAAAATATTTTGTCGTTGTGTCAATTGCAACTACTTTTGGAAGTATGAAAAGAAAATTAAAAACGATTGGCAGGTTGGTACTGCTTCTGTTGCTACCGGCAATAGTATTGTCATGTAAAAATAACTCCTTCCGGAAGGATTTGTCTGCAAGCAAAGTAACCGTTTCCATAACCCGTTTTGAAGACATGCTTTTTTCAGCTGATCCTTCAGATATTGAGAAACATATTCCGCTGTGGGATAAGGAGCTGGGAATTTTCTTCAGGCATTTTTGTTACATTACCGGAATCGGAAGCACAGAAAATCCGGAATTTCCGGACCGGCTTAAAGGCTTTACCAGTGATTACCACAATTATTTAATATACAAGCGTGCGAAAGAAGTATTTCCTGATCTCAACAATCTGAATACAGAACTCAACAATGCCTTCAGCTGCTATCATCATTTTTTTCCAGATAAACCCATACCCCGGGTCATCACCTATATTTCCGGGTTTAACCAGTCGGCCATAACCGATGACTCACTGCTGGCTGTTGGCCTTGACAAATACCTGGGAAGAAATGAAGAATTATACAGGCAGGTGGGCATATACAATTACCTGCTGACCAATATGTACCCCGAAAAAATTGCGTCTGACTGCATGGCCTTTTGGGGAGAGACCGAATTTCCTTTTAACGACTCCATTAATAACCTCATCACCAACATGATATACCGAGGCCGGTTGTTGTATTTTACGAATACCTTGTTGCCTGAACAACCCGATTCGGTGAAATGGGGTTTTACCGGGCCGGACCTTGAATACTTCAACTCAGCTGAGAAAGCCATGTGGGCGTTCCTGGTTGAGAACAAACTGCTGTTTAATACAGACAAGCTTACCATTAACAAGTATATTCTGGAAGGGCCATTTACCAAAGATTTTGGCAGGGGATCACCAGCCCGTGCAGCGGTCTGGATCGGTTACCGGATTGTTGAGTCATACATGCGGAAGAATCCGGATCTCACCCTGACCCGTTTGATGGAAGAAGACGATTACATGAAGATTCTGAACCAAAGCGCTTATAATCCGTGACCGGAAAATGGATACTTTAAACATATGACGAAGTGCATCACAACAGCACCTTTTACGCCATGAAAATCTTCCTGTTTCTTTTACCCTTATTGACCGGTGTGTCATCTCAGGCTCAGAATGTCGATACCATATGGCACAGAAGCCTGAAATGTTACGATCAGCAAAATTATCATGGCACCATATCAAATACCGATTCCCTGCTGAAACTGGTACCGGATTTCCCCGGCGCTTTTGACCTGAGGGGTATCTCTAAATTCGCCCTGGGTGACATAGAAAGTGCCTGCAACGATCTGGTCAGCGCTCAAAACCTGGAAAGCAATGAAAACAGGCGCTTTACCGAATTCATGTGCAATCCCGGATTTGTTGCCGATCTCCTGGTAAAACAGTTTTACGGGAAAGAAAAGGTATACCCCGAATTGGGATACAGGCCCCGCTATACCCGCAGTGATTCATTAAGAGGTGCACTCAGGCCTGAAAGAACCTGTTTTGATGTGAACTATTACGAAATCAACGTAAGGATCAAGCCCTGGCGTAAAAGAATTGAAGCAGGCACAGCAGTTTACTTCAAAGTTGTACATCCAACCCGCTGCATTCAGATTGACCTTTTTGATCATTATCACATCACCGGTATTTACTGGCAAAATAAGCCACTTGCCTGGCGGCGGGAATCGAATGCCCTTTTCATTGATTTCCCGGAAGAACTGACAACCGGCCAGAATCACAAGATCTCGATTGAATACCGGGGCAAGCCGCTTAACGCTCCCAATCCGCCATGGGATGGCGGATTTATCTGGAAGCGCGATGACAATAAAAACCTGTGGCTGGGAGTAGCCTGTGAGCATTTGGGAGCAAGCAGCTGGTGGCCCAACAAAGATCATTTCAGCGATAAGCCCGACTCGGTGAGGTTATCCATCGAGATTCCGGAGGCTTACCAGGCAGTTTCCAACGGCGATCTGGAAAAGGTAGAACCCGCCCGGGGAAAGTATGCCCAATTCACCTGGTTGACCGAATACCCCATTAACACTTACAATGTGACTTTTTACGTGGGCAAATACACATCATTCTCGGATACGCTGATACAAGGCACCGACACACTCCGGTTCGACTACCATGTGCTTTCGGGGAATCTGGATATTGCCAAAAAACACTTCAAACAGGCACTGGATGTAGTCTCATTTTACAATAAGGCTTTTGGCTTCTATCCGTTTGCCAAAGACGGATTCGGCTTGGTTGAGTCGCCTTATGAAGGAATGGAGCACCAATCAGCAATTGCTTATGGCAACGGATATGACAAAAACAACCGGCAGGAATACCGGAACCAGGTGTATGATTATATCATTGTGCATGAAGCAGCGCATGAATGGTGGGGAAACTCAGTGACCGCCGAAGACATGGCGGATATCTGGATTCATGAAGGATTTGCAACCTATGCCGAATATATGTTTCTGGAGAACAGGCTGGGAAAAGAAGAATACCTGTATGAACTGACTGACAAAAGCCAGTACATTTTCAACTTGTGGCCCATGGTGCAGAATCGCGATGTGAACGAAAATGCCTTTGCCGGCAATGATGTTTACAACAAGGGCGCCATGCTGCTTCATTGCCTGCGTTGCAGCATCAACAATGATTCCCTGTTTTTCGGGCTGATACATGATTTCTGTGTCAACAACCGGTATCAAACAGTGACAACAGATGATTTCGTGAAGTTTGTCAACCACTATACCCATGCTGATTACACTGCATTTTTTACAAAGTACCTGTATGACACCAAACTGCCGGTTCTTGAATATGAATTCTCCATGGAACAGGGCAATCTGAAACTCCGATACAGATGGACCGGCGTGGAGGATGGTTTTGTAATGCCTTTCGGCATCTCAACCAGTAATAACCAATCGTTGCGTTTGGTGGCCGACTGCACCTGGAGGGAGGTTGCACTTACCGGTGCATCGTGGTTTAATTTCTACAATCTGTGGAGCGGATATCAGGGTTGTCCTGATAACGCGTTTACCTATTTTCACACCAGGAATATAAAATAAAACTCCCGGAAACTTATCAGCTTCCGGGAGTCTTATCCCGATTCAGATTCCAGACAGATTACTTGCTGGCTATCTCGTCAGAAACGGTAAGTCTCTTTCTTCCCTTTGCCCTGCGGCTTGATAAAACCTTGCGGCCATTGGGGGTTGACATTCTTTCCCTGAAACCGTGTTTATTGCGTCTTTTCCTGTTGGAAGGCTGGTATGTTCTTTTCATGCTGATGCTTTTTTAAATATTCCTTTAAAATCGGAATGCAAAGGTAATATTTTTATCTTTTCAGACAAATTTTTTTAAATTAATCCTTTTGATTTCAAACTTCTTTTCAATCAGGCAAAATCGGGTAAACATTCTGTGTACCTTTCAGATCTTACTTTTCCTGCCTCTGAGCATTTCTCTTTTCCCCGGGGGACCGGGCAACTTTTCGATGTCAAAACCAGCCTGACGCAACATGCTTTTAACTTCGCCCTTAACACAGTATGTTACCAGAATGCCTCCGGGATTCATTTTTTCAAACAGGGTCGTGAATATATCCGTGCTCCACATATCGGGCTGTTTATCTGGAGCAAAGGCATCGTAGTAAATCAGGTCATAGGTAAAACCAGGGCAGTATCCGATCACGCTGGCATGTATTTTATGCAAGCTGAAATTCGGGTGAATCATCATGATTTCATCCCAGGGTGCAAGGTGAATGGAAGCAAACAGTTCGCTGGAATTTTTGCTGTCAGGCAGTAAATTGCCATAATTCAGTTTTCCGGTTAATTCCTTCTCCAAAGGCGCTGATTCAATGGCATGATAGGTTGTATGTATCCCTTCCTCAACAGATGAGAGACATGTCAACAGGGCATTCAGTCCGGTTCCAAAACCCACTTCAAAAACTGACACCTCCTGTTTTCCGGGCAATGATTCAAAACCGGCCTGTAAAAACACATGCAATGATTCGGTCAATGCCCCGAATGTGGAATGATAATGTTCATTCAGCCGGGGTACGAAAAGCGTGTGAGAACCGTCGGAAGTGGTGATCAGTTGCATGGTTTGCCAGATAGGAAATCCTAGATTTCCGGTAAAGATAATGATTAAAGCAATTGGCTGTTGGCTGTTGGCAATTAGCTATTGGCTCGCAGCTCATAGCTCACAGCTCGCAGCTCGCAACTATAATTCTCTTATAACTTAAAATACCAGAATTTTCATACCTTTGGATTTGGCATTAAACAGGACTCACATGAAAACCAGAATAATCAGCTCCATTATAGTGCTGGCATTGACAGCACCCATTCTGCGGGGGCAAAATAAAGCACCAATAATCACCTTTTCTGAAAAAGAGTATAGTTTTGGCACCATCAAAGAAAATGACGGGGTACTTTCACACGGTTTTCAATTTAAAAATGAAGGCAGAACACCGCTGATCATCAATGAAGTCAAAGCATCCTGCGGCTGCACTGTTCCCGAATGGCCCCGTGAACCTATTCTGCCGGGCAAAACGGGTTCTATCAAAGTAAGCTTTGACCCAAAAAAACAATCGGGCTCTTTCAATAAAACAATACAGGTATTGAGCAATGCGTCTTCACCACAGGTTGTCATTTCAGTCAAAGGAGTTGTCATTCCTGTTGCCACCAACGCAGATATATACAAATATACCATTGGAGATATCCGCATTGAGAATATATATGTCGCATTCGGAGAAATCCCAAAAGGAAAAACAAAAACACAGATTCTGAGGGTACTCAACACATCCGATGAGAGATCTGTCACACTCACTTTCAAAACCCTGCCACCTTATCTTAAATACACATGCGCACCTGAAGTCATCGGGCCAAAGCAGGAAGGCAGCTTAAAGATTGAATACCTAACAGGAAATATCAACCAGTGGGATTATGTGGTTGACCGGTTGGATCTGATGATTAACGGACAGGCTTTGCCAAAAAACAGGATCAACATAACCGCCAACATCAAGGAGGATTTTTCGTCCTATACGGCTGAAGATTTGGCCAAAGCTCCGGTTGTTAAGTTTGACCGCCATGAGTTTGATTTTGGGGTCATTCCTGGTAAAGCTCCGGTGGAGCACTCGTTTAAGCTTATCAATGAAGGGAAATCAGATCTGCTGATCAGAAAGGTGACTGCAAGTTGTGGTTGCACGGCTGTGCAACCTGCAAAAACCTTGATAGCTCCCGGTGATACCGCATTGATTAAAGTGAAATTCAACCCTGCCGGTCGCGAAGGGAATCAGAAAAAAGCAGTTACGGTAATCACCAACGATCCCAAGCATTCCAAATCAATTCTTTGGATTAAGGCAGAAATTCAAAGAGCTTCAGGTAAGCCAAGTCCTTAAACACTGAATCTGTTTGTCTGATGAAAGTTCCATTATATAACAGTGCTCTCAGCGTCAGCAATGGAGTCGAACGACCACCTGAAATCAGCGAGGAGTCGATCCGGATTCACAAGGAAAAGCATCGTAAATTGCCTTCAGCTGGTGAATTTCTCAGAGGCATCCGTGCAGGTAACCGCACACTGCTGAGCCAAGCCATTACGCTTACTGAAAGTTTCCTGCCCTCCCACATTGAACTGGCTCAGGAGATCATTGAAAACTGCCTTCCCTGGTCAGGGCAATCAATCAGGGTGGGTATCACCGGGGTGCCTGGAGTTGGCAAAAGCACTTTTATTGAAGCGTTGGGCATGGAGTTGATCCGTAACCACAGGCGGTTGGCCGTGCTCGCCATTGACCCGAGCAGTGAACGCTCCAAGGGAAGCATACTGGGTGATAAAACCAGGATGGAACAATTGTCAGCAGAAACAGGAGCCTTTATCAGGCCTTCGCCTTCGGCAGGCTCACTTGGCGGAGTTGCCAGAAAAACCCGGGAGAATATCATACTTTGTGAAGCGGCAGGTTTTGATACCATTTTTATTGAAACGGTGGGCGTTGGTCAAAGTGAAACTGCGGTTCATTCCATGGTTGATTTCTTTCTGCTGCTGATGCTGGCTGGTGCCGGCGATGAATTGCAGGGTATTAAAAGGGGAATCATGGAGATGGCCGATGCCATTGCCATAACCAAGGCCGACCGTGAAAACGTCGCTCGCGCAGAAAGGGCCAAGTCCGAATACAGCAATGCGCTTCATCTTTTTCCTCCCACCGAATCAGGATGGACCCCCAGGGTGATGACCTGTTCATCAAAAACAAACACTGGTATTTCCGAAGTATGGGACACTGTGCTGGAGTACATAGCCCTGACACATCGCAACGGGTATTTTCAAAAGAAAAGACTTGAGCAATCGAGATACTGGATGTATGAAACCATCGACCAGAATCTGAAAGACAACTTTTATCATGACAGCAGGATTCAAAAATTACTGCAAAATTATGAATCCAAGGTCCTCAAGGGCGAAACCACTCCTTTTACGCCGGCTAAAATCCTGTTGGAGAAATTCTTCAAGCGGCGCTGGATCAAACTTACTTATGGAAACCGCTGAAAACAAAGATAAATAGCATCCATAAATGAACAAAAGCGACTTTGTTTTGCTTTTAGACATAAAACAAAATACTTGAAAAATTAATATCAGCATCCATGAACAGGTATGATTTGATCGTAATCGGCAGCGGACCAGGTGGATACGTTGCAGCAATCCGTGCCTCTCAGCTGGGAATGAAAACAGCTGTTGTTGAAAAAGCAGAAATCGGAGGCATTTGCCTCAATTGGGGATG
>CAZLLD010000116.1:0-8204 GCA_964560225.1 uncultured Bacteroidales bacterium | reverse complement strand
TGATTTTTTTCTGACGGTGCAACATTTTTTCTATTCAAACGACCTATATATTGAGAATGGATGATAAAGCGCTGATAAAAAAGATTCATGAAGGTGACCGGCAGGCCATCAGGCTTCTGGTTGAGAAAAACCAAAACCTGGTGTGGCACATCATTGTGTCTTTGACTGGAAACAGTCAGGATGGGGAAGATCTTTTTCAGGAAGTATTCCTGCGCGTATTTAAAGGGATCCGGCATTTCCGGGCTGATTCGCGGCTGTCTACCTGGATCGGGTCGATCGCGCATCATGTTTGTGTGGACTACCTTAGGAAAAGGAAACGAGACATAAATATACACAGTTATGATACAGATATCAGACAGGTAAGTAATATATCAACAGGAGCCGGTGGGAACAAAACCGAAAAAGAAGACCTGAACAAAATCATACTGGCAGCCATAGCCAGGCTGCCACAGGATTTTCGCACCGTGATCACCCTGTATCACCTGGACGATTGCTCTTACCGGGATATTGCCGAGATAACCGGAATGCCTGATGGTACCGTAAGAAGCTACATCAGCAGGGGAAGGAGCCTGCTGCGGGAGATTTTGGTCAGCCTGGTTCCTGATTTGGCTGAGATACGCCATGATGAATAAGAAATTTGAATAATTTTGCAGAATGATACCGGAATATATGAAAAACGGCGGGGTTGAAAAGCTTATACAGGAGGCTCTTCACAGCAGTGACGAACTGAAGATCAGAAAAGGCCTTACTGAAAGAACAATCCGGCAAATTGAAAAAAGGATGCTGTTGAAGGAACTGCTGGTTGAACTGTTATATAAAACCGGGTTGGTTCTTCTCAGCCTGGCCGCGCTGGGTGGGATTTTGATATGGGCCGGCGGAAGCGAATTATTCAGCAACTGGTATACTCAGTTGCTCAATAACATGCAGGTTGTTATTGCTGTTTTGATACTGGTCATTTTTACGATATTAATTGACCAGGTTGGTTTAAGGTATTATGAAATGACCAGAAGGCAACTGGGCATGAAAGTCTGAACGTCTGATAAGCGACAAATCAAGCTCAGGCACAGACTCACACACGCTTGTCTCCTGCCTGTCGGGCAGGCGGGCTTGTCCTTCTTCTCTTTTCCCTGAACTTTGGAAATCTTTTTTTCTTTTTGAATTCTCTGTTTCCGGTTGCAGGGTGCTCTCCTGCTTCCCAACCCGGAACCGGTCCGATGGATTCGGGTGGTTCAGGTTTCGGAATGCTGGTTTCAATCAACTCTTCAATCTTTCGAAGTTTACCGATTTCCTTTGGAGTAACCAGTGTAATGGCTTCGCCTTCAGCATTTACCCTGGCCGTTCTGCCAACCCGGTGTACATAATCTTCCGCATCGTAGGGCAGGTCATAATTAACCACCAGGTTAATTTCCTTGATGTCGATACCGCGGCTCATCACATTGGTGGCTACCAGGATGCGAATTCGTTTGGCCCTGAATTTTCCCAGCACTTCTTCCCTTTTCTCCTGTTCGAGATCTGATGAGATTCCATGCGAAGGGAATCCGCTTTTGTTGAGCGACAGAACAATATCAAAAACCTTTCTTTTTGTGGCTGTGAAAATCAGGATGCTGTCATAGTCCTTGCGCTCATTGAACAGGTGGGCCAATAGTTTCACTTTCTGTTCATCGTATACCAAATAGATCTTTTGATCAACCCCTTCAGCAGGTTTGGATACCGACAACGAAATTTCAACCGGACTATGTAATACTTTACGAGCCAGCTGACGTATATTTTTGGGCATGGTCGCACTAAACATCAAGGTCTGATGTTTCTTCGGCAAATAGGAAATAATGGCCTGTATGTCATTGATAAAGCCCATATCCAGCATGCGGTCAGCTTCATCCAGAACCAGGTGTTTGATACTCTTGAAACTGATGTCGCCTGTTTTTAAATGCGACAGCAATTTCCCGGGTGTGGCAATGACGATATCGGTTCCGTTCATTACGGCTTCCTTTTGCGAAATCCAGTCATTCCCATCACCGCCACCATAAATGGCAACTGATGAAACTGAGATGAAGTAAGAAAGCCCCTGAATTTGCTGTTCGATCTGGATGGCAAGTTCCCTGGTGGGGACAATGATCAACGTATCGACGGAATAGTCTTCTTTGGCAATCAGCTTATCGAGAATAGGGATCACATAGGCCCCGGTTTTACCGGTACCTGTCTGCGCACAGGCAATCAGATCCCTGTTATCGCGGATTACCGGGATCACTTGTTCCTGGATTGGTGTGGCTGTTTCAAAGCCCATGTAGGAGATGGCTTCCAACAACCGTTCGTCCAGGTTGAATTCAGTAAATTTCATAGAAGTGCAAAGTTAGCTAATTTTAATGATCCTGTTGGGAATCGTAAAACTAAACTTACTCCCTTTGCCTGCTGTACTTTGAGCCCGGATCTTGCCGCCATGCCGTTCGACAAATTCTTTGCAGAGGATCAGCCCCAGACCGGAACCTTTTTCATTTTCCGTGCCGCAGGTGGAGGTATTTTTGTCGATCCGGAAAAGATTGTTTAAACACTCTTCAGAAATGCCCACACCGGTGTCTTCTACATAGATTTCAACAAATTCTTTATCCTGTTCGTGGTTATCAGCCAGTCCGATTACCACTTTTCCATTCCGGGGAGTGAACTTGATGGCATTGGAAATGAGACTTCTTATGACAGTTTCCAGCATATAAGCATCGGCATATACATAATGCTTCCTTTCAACCTTGTTGAGAAGTTCAATGCTTTTGTTCAATGCTGCGGCGTTCAGTATTTTGAATGTTTCATCGATTACATGATTCAGGGATATCTTTTTCTGGTTGAATTGTAAGCCCCCGGATTGTGAAAGGGCCCAGGTTAAAAGATTTTCAAGGAGCTGGTAGGCATGTTGGGCGCTCTCGTGCATCAGTTCAAGTTTCTTCCTGAGATCTTCCCGGTCATGCGTGTTGTATCTGGTCAGCAGGTATTCCGACAGGCCCATCAGGGCTACGAAAGGATTTCTCAGATCGTGTGCAATGATCGAAAAGAATTTGTCTTTTGTGGCATTCACCTCCTGAAGCTTAGTCTCATTTTCCTTTTGTTTGGTGATGTTCTGGTAGAAAAGCAATGCACTGTCTTCGTCATGGATGAATTTTCCCGGAAATCTTGAAGCTACTACATGAATCCAGACAATTTCTTTGGTTTTTTTATGGAATAACCTGAATTCACCATCATAGGAATCTATTTTGCCCTCAAAAAGCTCAAGTAATTTCCGAGAGCCACGTTCCACATCATCGGGATGGGTGAACATGCTGAAATGCTTCCCCATAATCTCATCGATTTTATAACCATGGATTTGTTCAACGGTTTTATTGGCAAAAATCTGATATCCGTTTTTATCCATAATGGTAACCCCGGATAATGTGGTATCCATAATGGTTTGCAGCAATGCTTCACTTCTTTTGAGGCTTCTGAAAGTTTCCCTGTTTTGCTTCCGGAGTTTGAAAATATGGTTAAACAGGAAGAACAGCATAATGGCAAAAAAGATACCTGCATATTCAATCATCCTGATGGTCAAACTTTCAGTGGATGTTTGCTGCGGGACAATGACATATTCCCAGGTTCCATTCGGAATTCTTGCCGTTGAAAAAACTGTGTTCTTTTTATTAAAGAGACCGGCATTTCCGAACAGAACCCTTTTTTCATCAGGTTTGTAGGTGTCATCCAGACGGATGGCAAAATCATACCCCCGGTTGGCAAGATCTTTAAAAGCAGCGCCGAACAATTGTTCTATATTGATAACAGTGGAAAGAAATCCCCAGTATTTACCATCAATGAAAACAGGCAGCCTGTATATCAAAGCCTGACCTCCCTGGATCAGCTCCACAGGGCCGGCCAGGGTGCCTTTTCTCATTTTAATGGCATATTCGATAACCGGCCACTGACCAGCCACTGTTTTGTAATCAATGCCTAGGGCTTTTTCATTTCCGGTCAAAGGTTCCAGATATCTGAGTATGGTTCCCTCAGCTACGCCTATGTTTCTTATTAAAGCTGAGTTCCCGCAGATTTCTTTCAGGTACTGCTGAAATTCAGCCGAGTCAAGATTTTCCCCATGCACTTTGATATAGGCTTCCAGTCCCGAGGACAGATTGATCAGCGTATTCAGTTCCCTGTCAAAACGCGCTATCAGATCATTCCCAAAAGAAAGCGCTTTAAGTTCCTCATCTTTGTTGATGTTTTGCTGTTTCATATACAGCAAAGGCTCAAATAATAATAAAAACAGGAGGCTCAGCAGCAATGCCCCGGGCCATGAAGAAGTCGATCTGAACTTTTCCCCAAATAGTAAAAATCTTTTCGTTTGAGATGTCATCTCATTGTGTAATTGACTCTTGTCCAATGATCAGTAATTGGGCAATTATGAAACGTACGAATATACAGCATTATTGCTTTCCATAATAGTCATAATCACGGATCAGTTTGTCCATGTATTGATTGATGCGGTCATCTGTTTTGAGTTGCCCGGCATGCTCCTCATGCCATTTCACAATTTCTTTTGCCCCTTCGCTGAACGGTATGCGGGGATTGAAATCGGGAACTGCCTTCCGGATTTTGGTGTTGTCAAAAATCATGCTGTGTGCCTTATCACCTAGCAGGCTGTCTCCGATATCCTTGTCATACTTTGCAATGATTTCCGAAGGAATGTGAACAAGTCTGGGTTTTACATTCATGGCGGAGGCCAGCATGAGAAATATGCTGTTCCACGACAGCCATTCGTCGGAGGTGATGTGAAATGCCTCTCCAATGGCATTCGGGTTTCCGAGCAATCCCACGAGACCAACGGCAAAATCCCGGTGGTGGGTCAAGGTCCATATTGAGGTGCCGTCTCCATGCACAATCACGGGTAATCCCTGCCTCATCCTGTGAAGTGCCGTGTGTCCGCCTTCTATGGGAACCAGGGTTTTGTCATAGGTATGAGAAGGACGCACTATGGTAAAGGGGAATCCGTCTTTTCTGTTTTCCTCTTTCAACAGACTTTCGCAGGCAATCTTGTTCCGTGAGTATTCCCAGAAAGGATTGTCGAGAGGAGTGTCTTCAGTAACCGGTAATTTTGCAGGGGGTGTCTGGTATGCAGAAGCCGAACTGATGAAAACAAATTGTTTGGTGATTCCTGAAAACAAGTCGATGTCGGCAGCAATATGGTCGGGTGTGAATGCAATCCAGTCGACAACAGCATCAAACTGATGACCTTTAAGCGCTTGCCGGGCTTCGCCGGGATTCCGGATGTCGGCGTGAATAGTCTTCACTCCTTCAATTTTTCTGATGGCAGTACTTTTCCCCCTGTTCAGGTGGTACAATTCAATGCCTCGCATAACAGCAAGTTCAGAGCAGGCTGAGCTGATGACGCCGGTTCCTCCGATAAATAGAACTTTCATTTTTCGAAATAAAATAGATTACGAAAATTAAGTTAAAAATTCGAATTATCACATAGTGTATGGATGTATCCTGACTAGGGAAGCAGATTCCCTGTGTTAAAGCATTTTCAATGGTTAGAGAGCACAGAAATTGCTTCTCTGAATATTATGTAGTAAATTAACCCTCAAAAATTTATCCTAAATCTTATCCAGATGAGAACCATAATTTTGGGAATACCGTTCATGATACTTTTTATTGCATGCAACAGAAATCAAGGCGATACAATAGAAATCCGGAAAAAAGAAATCATCCAGGCTGAAGCGGATTTCAATCAGATGGTAGCAGATCAGGGCATACCTGCTGCATTTGGAGCTTTTGCGGCAGAAGATGCCGTTATCTTAAGAGGAGATAGCCTGATCCGGGGTAAAGAAGCCATAAAAAAATATTATGATCAGCGATATGATGGTAAAGACAAGGTTGTATTGACCTGGAAACCCGATTATGTGCATGTTGCTGCTTCGGGAGACCTGGGTTATACTTATGGCAAATACAACTATGTTGTTACCGATTCATTGGGCATCGCAAAAACCTATACCGGAACATTTCATACCGTGTGGCAGCGGCAGCCTGACGGAACCTGGCAATATGTATGGGATTAACGAAAAATTAGTATTTTATTGTTTATGGATTTCTGATCCGCCCCTGGTATCAATGGATACCTTATCAGGATTACCTGAGTAATATATATCTCCTCCGCCTGTAATCTGTCCGGTAAGCTCTTCGGAAACCTTCACGTGAACATCGGAGCCACCATTGGCCTGTATTCTTGCGATGCCTGAAACAAAACCATCGGCGCTGACATCACCACCGCCGGTAATATTAATCTCCATTACGGAGGCCTTCCCATTCAGATGGGCATCTCCTCCTCCTGAAAGAGTAAATTTCACCTGATCAGCATTCATTGCTGCATCCAGGTCACCGCCTCCGCTGAGTTCAATGCCCGCATATCTGATTTCGGTATTGCTTTTAAGTGTGAGATCACCGCCTCCGGAGAGATTGCATGAAACATGGTTCACATCCGCCAGGGTTTTCAGATCGCCGCCCCCTGACATATCTATATCGATTTTGCCGGCAGTTCCTGTGAGAGAAGCATCACCTCCGCCACTCATATGACATCTCAATTCTTCCGTATTAACTTCCGCTGTCAGGTCACCACCGCCACTGATTTCTGTGTCAAGCTGAGGAACATTCAGTGGAGTTTCGCAGATGATATCACCCCCTCCGGATACTTTCAGTCTGTCAATGAGTTTAAAAGATATGCGAGCCTTCATGGGTTTGGTGGCCATGATATTCTCGCGGGTGTATATGTTCAGGACACCCTGAACCACTTCCACTGTGATGTATTCAAACAGGTTTTCCTGTGCGGTTAAGGTGACACCTTCCGTGTTTCCCTGAACCAATATCACATCGAAACCCCCTGAAACCCGGATACCGCTGAAGTCAGTTACATTGTAGTCTTTGTCTGCAGATGCTCCGGTGCCTTTTACCGGAATGAACCCCTGTGATGATATACAGGAAGTCGCTGATAAAAAGGTCATACAGAAAATGACCAGGCAAATTGTCAATGCGTTTTTCATAGGATTTCTATTTAAAACAGGGTGAAGAATTTCATTTCTTAGATTAGAGATGCTATACCTAAGGTCGTAAATATTTTCAGAATGCTGCATACTTATTTGTCAGAATGGCCAGAGGTAGTTTCAGACCATTCTGTGCAACTTTCGGAAAATGTCAGGAAAGTAGCATGTTATCGTAAATGAATCCCCGCACTCAGTCCGAATCCTATTCCGATGCGGTTGTGATCGTAAGAATCTACATCAAACAGCGGTCCTACCGGACTTTGTTCATAACCATATACGTCGCGATTGTACGGCTTGTGTTTCCAGGAGACATATATACTGGGTGCCAGTGATATGGCCAGGTTCTGACTGAGGTTTCTGACCAGTCCCAGTTTGAAATGGGTTACATGGGTGTCGCGGTTCTGCCTTTGCATATCCATCGGGAGGTATTGATACCAAACCAGTTCGGGTTGTATGCTGAACCGGGGATTTACTTCATAGAGCTGTCCGAGGCCCAAACCGACCACCCAAAGCGGGTCATTGGTAACGCTCATTCCTGCTGTAAAAACAGTGTATAATTGCTTCACGCCGAGCTTAAAGCTGATGCCCAGGCTGAGGTAGTCGGCAATGGCAAATTCAAATTCCTGGTAACGGCCTTTTCTGACAATACTGATCAGTCCAACGGGAACCCCGTTTTTAATGGTATCGGCAAAGTTGATCAGTCCGATCTGAACGCCATTTACTTCTTTGGCCTGGTTATATATTCCTGCAATCTGAATTCCGTTCTGGTTGCCTGAATTGATATTGGCAATGCCCGCAATAGAAGCTTCAGCTGATGTAGAAATATTGACCAAGCCGCCGATCTGCAATCCTTGAGTTTTACCACAGTTGCTGAAAATACCGCCCACCTGCAGTCCGTCTACACTGTCGGCCATACTGAATATTCCCCCGATCTGGGCTCCGTCGATGCAACCTCCGGTGATGTTTCCGATACCGGCAACCTGAAAACCCGAAACATCGCCTTTGTTGATGTTCACCAGTCCTCCGATTTCACATCCGTCAATACTTCCGGTAAGTCCGGCGAGCATGTTCAGCGAAAAATCATATTGATAGTTGACACTTTGTGTGCCGTGAATGGAAGCAGGGTATACAAAAGAAACATTAACCGGGAACTTCCGGTAT
>CAZLLD010000115.1:0-8246 GCA_964560225.1 uncultured Bacteroidales bacterium | reverse complement strand
GGTAACCTGACACGAAAGCGCCCTGAAACGGCAACAGCGTATACCGGCGAACGTTGTATGCAATTTTAAGAAACTGGCGCCCTATGAAAGACCGAAGCAATAAGTAAAAATAATTTTCATTGGAAAGGCACTTGACATTGGAAGAGGTTAACTGGATCACAAGCTTGGAAGGAGAGAAGCGATCTGCCTCTGGAAGTTTGCAAGAACGAAGAAAGCTTGTTTTCATGAGGGCTTGAAAGCTTCCAGAGCAGCTTTGTTTACAAAGTCAAGCTTGTGAGCAAGTTACAGAAAATTTTTGACAATTTCAAGTATCTACAAATAGAAATAGAAAATTATTTTTAACCACAATTAATCAAGGTCGCTAATGGATTCTAAAAAAAATCAGCGAAAACAGTACATATAAGCAAGTATATGAACGATTTTCTTTAATCTGATTTTTATATACGAATTGAGATGGGATTACAGAGGTCAGTTTCTTAAAACAGTTCCAGTTTTTATCAATAACGACAACGATTAATAAAAACTGCATACAACAACGTGTATATGAAATTGCCTATGCGGTAGGAACTTGTAAGTTATAGCTTTTTACTATTCTTAGCTGTCGTTCGAGAGCAAAAAGCTATGTAACCGGCAACTTCACATACACGTATGCGTTTGTACACCATTTAACAATAAATGCGACTAGTAATATTCATAATATTATTATTGATTCCTGTTCTGTCATATAATCAGGATATTCAAAAAAGTGATACTAATATCATTTTTGTATACGATTATACTAATATGAAGACTTATTATTCTTCAGTAGATATTTCACCATGGAAGACTTTAAAGGACAGCGGCGCCTTCAATGCATATGGTTTTAAGGACGGCCTTTGGATTGAATATCCAATAGACTCTTCTCTTCTTTTTTCAACATTTAATATCAGAAATGATTCGAATAGGTCTGATGTATTAAAGCCTGATATTATAAAGGAGATTGGTTCATATTCTGCTGGTAAAAGAGAGGGAATATGGACTATTTATACTTATGATAAGGTTTTTGGGAGAAATGAAAGAGCATGGGAATTGCACGAGACTATTGAGTATAAAAATGGTGTAAAAGAAGGTAAAGAGATAATGTATTTTCCATGGGGTGAACCTATGACAATCATTACAAATGTTAAAAATGTTCCTATTGGATTAAGATCTTATTATGTAGGGGGACGAGTCCAAAAAGTAATAAAGAAACGAGGCAAAAAAGCTGTTACCATAAGCTTCGATGAAAAAGGAAAAAGGATCGATAAAGAGATTAATAAATAAACGGTGTACAACATGCGGTCATACGCAATGCGGGATGCTGTGCCTGTTTCGTTAACAGCACATTTAAGAAACGTTACCGTAACTAGACAAGTGAGCGCTCTGAATCCCGCACTGCGCATACCGCCGGCCGTTGTAAACAAGCGTAAAAAGACACTAATCGACAATACGATTCATATGAAAAAAATGACATTCACACTGGGACTTCTTTTGTCAGTATTGACTGTAATTGGACAAGATAATGACACTATTGCTAAATCAAATAGATATTCCAATTTAGATTATGGTTACAGAGTATCAATTCCCATTTGGTTTAAAGTGATAAATACAGGACACGAATTCTTGTGGGGCGGAACAATGGAACCGGTGAATGGTATTGAAAATGCAATAATGATTAGTGGAATAGTGAAAAAGGATTACAAGAATCTGAAAGCTTTAATAAATGATAAAGTCTCTAAGTACAAAATGGGTGATAAAATAAATGAAAATCAAACATTCATGCTTCGAAATGAATTAGGTATTCTTGAAAATATCGGACCTGGTTATAAAGTTCAAATGTTAACAAAAAATGTCCCCTATCATTGCGCTTTTGTATTTGCCGAAACAAGTGTTGGATATCTGTGGATTGTCTTTACAGCCACACCAGAAACATACAACATTAATTATGTAAAATTTAAAGAATTTTTAAAAGGACTTGAAATATTGAAAAAATAAACGCCTGTTTACAACAACAGGTATAAACCATTGCTGGCAGCGGGTTTTCGTAGGTTGGCTCACTTGATTTCCTAGTGCTGCCTAGACAACAAAGCGCTATGACGGCGCAACGGTTCATACCTGCAAACGTTAGGCACAAGGCTGTCAAAGCCGAAACGATGGTGATAAATTGAGGGAATTTTTGTTTTGCCAACGCTCAAAAAAAGGATTGAAAAATTGCCGACGCACAAAGCAAGAGTGTTCCAGCCCGTCCCACGACCATCCCTTCGCTTCCACACACTTGCTTTCTTTGCCAACGCTCGTTCTGACTATAAATTGACTAATGACTGGCATGCTTTGATTAAATAATTGTTTTATAATACTTTATGATTTTAATTTGCATGTATTGTAATGACCTATATTAAATGGACACTGTTATCTCAGATATAGAAATTCTATCAAAAAAACTATCACTTGATGAAATTGCCGAATTAATTCCAGGTTGGCTACATTTAAATAATACAATTGATTTTGGCTTGGAATATATGAGCCCAAAAATGCAAAGGGATTTTAAAACAACTATTAAAGAAGTAAAAAGCATTGGAGTATCATATTTATACAATCGGATTCATCAGGAAACCTCAGAACGTGTAGTTCCACAATTAATTGAATTAGTAGAATCAGGTGACAGGAGTAAAATCCTAAGTTTCTATCAATACATAAAACTTCCAGAAAAAGATTTTGAATGGTTTCTTACGACAAGTAAATTGTTTAATGATGTTTTTGTAATCTCTACAACAATACCCTTATCAGTATTGATGGACTTTGATAAACATATTATTGATGTATTAAATGAAAACATTTTCCTAAAATTAAATATCAACAAATATTATTCTCTTACAAAAAGAGAAAAAGAAATTATTCATTATTTAATACAGGGTTCATCAAATACCGTAATAGCACGAGAATTAAACGTTTCTGAGTATACCATAAAAACACACAGGCAGAAGATTTATAAAAAATTGGAAATTTCCAATATATGTGATTTAGTGAAGTTCTCAAATCTTTATGGTTTAAAATAAGCTGTTTACGTTATATTTTTGACCATTAATCAAATAATTAAAACATATACTTTATTTATGATTCATATACTCCGATTGGAGTATTGATTCAAAATATTTAATATCCGTTTTTTGTAATTAATTTCCATCTAACGCTATAATTTTTTGTTATGAAAAAATCAGTTATTATAATTCTTTTAATATTTATTTATAATATTACTTACTCACAAAATTATTTTGAATTAACTTCAATTACTTATAATAATAAAGAATATACAATTCTTTCCAATGAAGATATAAGTTTTCCTATTGCAGAAAATAGCATTACATCAGAAACGGAATTCTACATTCGAGATAATTCAGAAAATATATACCTAACAAATGAAGAAAGAAGTTTGGCCTACAAACTTTTAATCCTATCAAATAATTCATCAATTTATAAAGTTAAAAATGAAGATCCTATAGAAGAGTTATATTCTGCCCATTTATTAAGAAATGAAGAAAGTGTAACCGAAACATTCAATAAAAGTATTGAGATAAATTCTAATGGTAATAAAGAATTAAGATATGTAAACTATCTATCATTTAGAAATAATAATCTTGATGAAATAGAAGAATTTGGGGACAACAATATTTTACATTATCCTAGCAATTTAGTATTGTTTGATGGTATTGAAAATTATTCGAATCGAGTGGAAATTTATAAAGACTTATTACTTAGTCTTGTAATACCAGAATACGGAATTGAAGATGAAACCCAATCTGATTACCTCCAGTCACTCGAAGGTAATTTTGATAATGATTTTGGTCTTATTTATAATGAAGCACTTGCAGATTTCGAAGATTTATATGCTAATGCAATACCTTTAGATTATTTGGGTAAGTTTTTAGATTTGTTTGAATCTAGGTTAGTATCACATTTAATTGGTCAAGCAATGTACAACTCAGGTCACTATAGTAATTTTTGGGCTAGTATTAAATCATTACAATCGGGTTTACATGTTGCAGGAAATATAATGACTGGAATAAATATAACCATGGAAGCAGTTAAAGCACAAACTAAATCTTTGATTATTACTTCGTATCAACATTCTCTTGCTCGAAGCAGAATAAATACTTTACAAGCACTTTTTGACAATTATTATAATAGCTCAATTTACAATTACGACATTGCTTTGGAATCTGCTATTTCAGATTTTATAGATGAATATAATACTGAAATGGATTGGAGTGTTATATGTTCAAATATAATAAATAGTGAAGAGTTCTTACAAACTGTTACCTTAGCTGGCGCAACTGCATATTTATCATTGATAGGTGCAAGCAACCCTATTACTGGTGCCCTTTTAATTGGCTATTCAATAGTAAAATGGAGTTGGGACAATAAAAGGGAATTCCAAGAAAAATGTCAATATTTATCACTTGCAGCTTCACTTGCAAGAACATTTGAAGAGCAATATCTATTAGGGGGATTAATTGTTGCAGCTGGTGAAGATTCAATATTCTTATCCTTAAATGAGTTTAGGGCTTACCTTGGTTATTATTTTTATGAAAATTTCAGAGATAATACAAATGGAAATAGTTGGCTTGAGGAATGGATACACACATGGGATAGATACACTGATGATGACTATACACAAGCTCAAATTGATTTGGCAAATTATTCAGAACAAAGAATGAATACATATATTAATTGTAGAGCACCATTATACTTTATGTCATCTTGGGAAAAACAAAGTATACGTAAATATCTCTATGCATTCAAAGAAATAAGATATTCTGAACCTTTAATATCTGGCGGATTTGTAAATCCAAGATTTGGAACTACAGCAGATGATTATGAGTTTGAAGTTACATATATTGATAAAAATCCAGATGTATTTGCACCTTCAGAAGTTAGAGTTTTTGTAGATGGCACTGGGTATGCAATGTCAAAAGACAAGACTGATAATGACTTTACTGATGGAGTTAAATATTATGATACTTTATCCTTTAACACAGCACAGATATATCAATACAGCTTTGGTGCAAATGCAAATGACGGTACTGAACTTGAGCCTTACCCAGAGGATGGCAGTACTTTAAATTTCGTAGTAAGTGAGAATCCTGCTGGATGGGACTTAAGGGTTACAAATTTAAGTTCAAGCCCAACTTATATGATTTCGGGACAAGGTGTCTCTTTTACAGGTACAATTCATAATAATTCAAATACTCCCGACAAAGTATATTCTAATATTTTCTATAAATTCGAATTATTTAATCCTTCTGGGAGCTTGATTGATGAGGAAAGTGGAACTTTAAGTTCACTAAGTCAGGGAGCATCTTCTAATGTTTCTCGCACTTTATACACTCAAAGCACGACAGGTAATTATAACTGTGTGTTTTCTGTATATCCATCGAAAGACGCAAATACTACAAATAATTCATTATCTAATACAGTAATTGTTGGTACTGCTGAACCAACGCATCAGTATCTTATTTCTGAATCAGATAAAGAACAGTTTCTTTATGTTGGAGATACATATAATGGATATACTTTAATGAGTATTGGCAGTAATTATGCAAATGTGCGTTATAATGGTACAACAAATAAGGTGTATTACCAGGATTTTAAAGAGATAGAAAGCTCCACAAGGGTAATAATGTGTGAAGGCATAAGCAACATTGGTGGCGATGCCGCAGTTTTGAGTTTTGGAACCTCCAATTTAAATTATGTTACTTTCGACCAAACCACAATTACCTGTCATGCTGGTGATGACATTGTGTTTACAGCTCAATGTGGCATTGACTTTGCAAGTACAGATCCAGATATTTACAGGAATTCTTCGATAGATGCAGATGATTGGAGTATTTCAAGGTCTAGTGACCGTAATACGGCATATTATGAATATGATGTGCCAAATAATATGTCCAATGGCACATATACCTTTTTTATTGGCCCTTCACTCAGTAGTGGAAAATATCTTCGTAAACTAACGGTTAAAGTTATTTCCCCAACTCCAACAATCTCAGCTTTATCAAAAAATGCTGTATCTGCAGACGACCAAATAACAATTTCTGGCTCCAATTTAAGTACTACTGGAATAGTGCGTTTTGGCAATATTTCAGCAACCACTTCAAGTTGGTCAAGTACTTCTATTACTTGTACTGTGCCTCAAGGAATTGTTGATGGCGTTGTAACTGTAACAACTTCAACTGGTACAAGCAATGGTATCTCTTATAGTGTAATTAGTTCAACAGGTAATCCAACATTAGTTTATGAAATACCCGACCAAACTATGAATCAGGGTGAAACCCGAATAATCGCAGACTTGAACAATGTTTTCGATGACCCAAATAGCGGTAGTTTAACATTTTCAGCTTCATCAAGTAATTCTGATATTTCGATTAATTCAACAGCACTATCAACAGGAACTCTGGAATTAACTACAAGCTCTAATATCATGTCTGGTGCAACCATAACTATTACAGCCACCGATAATACCAGTAAATCCATATCTGATAATTTTATTATCAATATTCCTAAAATATTACGAGTTTCACCTGCTTTTGCGTTTGTTGAAGAAACAGCAGGCACGACCACATTTACTGTGACATCTAATATTGATTGGTCGGTAAGCGAAAGTTCCGATTGGCTGACGGCCACCAAGACCAACGCAACGACACTGACCGTTTCGTACAATGAAAATACAAGCGTTGATGACCGTTCTGCCAGCATCACACTTTCAGGAACTGGCGTAACCTCGCAGACAGTTACCGTTGAACAGGACGGTGCAACACCAGTATTGACCGTTTCGCCAACGTCAAGGTCGGTAGGCTCGGCATCAGGCACGACCACATTTACTGTAACATCGAACATCGACTGGTCGGTAAGCGAAAGTTCCGATTGGCTGACGGCCACCAAGACCAACGCAACGACACTGACCGTTTCGTACAATGAAAATACAAGCGTTGATGACCGTTCTGCCAGCATCACACTTTCAGGAACTGGCGTAACCTCGCAGACAGTTACCGTTGAACAGGACGGTGCAACACCAGTATTGACCGTTTCGCCAACGTCAAGGTCGGTAGGCTCGGCATCAGGCACGACCACATTTACCGTAACATCAAATATCGACTGGTCGGTAAGCGAAAGCTCCGATTGGCTGACGGCCACCAAGACCAACGCAACGACACTGACCGTTTCGTACAATGAAAATACAAGCGTTGATGACCGTTCTGCCAGCATCACACTTTCAGGAACTGGCGTAACCTCGCAGACAGTTACCGTTGAACAGGACGGTGCAACACCAGTATTGACCGTTTCGCCAACGTCAAGGTCGGTAGGCTCGGCATCAGGCACGACCACATTTACCGTAACATCAAATATCGACTGGTCGGTAAGCGAAAGCTCCGATTGGCTGACGGCCACCAAGACCAACGCAACGACACTGACCGTTTCATACGATGAAAATACAGGAATTAGTGTTCGGTCTGCCTCATTAACCTTAACAGGTTCAAATGTATCTTCTCAGGTTGTGACCATAACTCAGGATGCTGTCAATGCTGAATTGTCCGTTGAACCAGCATCACAAACTGTAAGTTCATTAGGTGGGTCAGTTACCTTTACAGTAACATCTGATGTTGCCTGGTCAGCAAGCGAAAGTTCCGATTGGCTGACTGCCACCAAGACCAATGCAACGACACTGACCGTTTCGTACAATGAAAACACAAGCGTTGATGGCCGTTCCGCAAATGTCACACTTTCTGGAACTGGTGTAACATCACAATCCGTAACCGTTGAACAGGAAGGTGCTACTCCAATATTGACCGTTTCACCATCATCAATGTCTGTAGGTTCGGCATCAGGCACGATCACATTTACTGTAACATCAAATATCGACTGGTCGGCAAGTGAAAGTTCCGATTGGCTGACGGCCACCAAGACCAACGCAACGACACTGACCGTTTCATACGATGAAAATACAAGCGTTGATGACCGTTCTGCCAGCATCACACTTTCAGGAACTGGCGTAACCTCGCAGACAGTTACCGTTGAACAGGACGGTGCAACACCAGTATTGACCGTTTCGCCAACGTCAAGGTCGGTAGGCTCGGCATCAGGCACGACCACATTTACTGTAACATCGAACATCGACTGGTCGGTAAGCGAAAGTTCCGATTGGCTGACGGCCACCAAGACCAACGCAACGA
>CAZLLD010000114.1:0-8254 GCA_964560225.1 uncultured Bacteroidales bacterium | reverse complement strand
AATCCGGCCAGCGGGTTGATTTCAATAAAGCTCATGTTGCCATGCCTGTCGACGCGGAGGTCTACCCTGCCGCCATCATTTGCGTTCAATGCATTCCATGCTTTGACTGCAATGTCTTCACACTGTTGAAGCCACTCTCCGGTAACCGGTTCATAATGAATCCGCCCTTCGTAATTTTCCTTATTGAAATACGAGTAGATGTCGCTGACACCCTTGCCGTAAATAACTTCCATGGCCCCCACAACACGGGCATTTGTACCGTTGCCAACCACCCCTGCCGTGAATTCACGTCCGGGCAGGTACTCTTCAACAAGTACTGGCTGGTTGAATTTGTTCAGGATGCAGGTGCATATATCGGCAAGCTGTCTTGAATCCTGAATCACTGAACGGTCTT
This sequence comes from uncultured Bacteroidales bacterium, assembly GCA_964560225.1. Lineage (GTDB taxonomy): Bacteria > Bacteroidota > Bacteroidia > Bacteroidales > UBA10428 > UBA5072. Next base: position 7,860 of record CAZLLD010000114.1, on the reverse strand, counting down.
CAATACCCTTCCCCGTACCTTCAGCAACAGGTTTGGCAAACAAAGGAAAGGCAAGCTGACAGTTCTTCACATCATCGGCATGGTTGACCACCATAAACGGAGGGGTATTGATACCGGCGTCTCTGACAACTCTTTTTGCAAACGCTTTGTTCAGGGAAATTCCCAGGGTTACCGCACCTGAAAACACATAGGGTATGCGGTAAGCATCAAGAAGAGCCGGAATAAGAGATTCACGGCTGTCGCCGTACATTCCTTCACAAATATTAAAAACCAGATCCCAGCGCTTTCCGGCCAGCAATTCACCCATCAGTTTCCGGGAATGACCAATTCTGACAGTGCTGTATCCCAGACTGTGCAGCGCATTTTCTATTCCTTCAACGGTTTCTTCCTTATCAAATTCGGCTGTTTCTTCAAGGGTAAAGCCCTCATTCAGGTAATCGGCGCGCAGGTCGTAGGTCAGTCCAATTTCCATTATTAATCACTGATTATTTAAGCTGATTCACAATTAAAGCAAATGTGATTGATACATAAATTAAAAGAAACTGTTTAAAAAATCAATTTGTTAGGCGTAGTCGCAAACTACGCCTAGCGCATTGTACAGAATGTCAGCCCTGTATGCTGAGCGTAGTCTCCGGACTACGCTCTTTTTATAACTTTTTATACAGCCTCTGCTGATCATCAGAAAGTCTTATCAGTCTGCAGTATCAACCCGATCAGGATAGTAAAAGCGCCGGCCTTCATAATTCTGCAGAACCAGGCTGTCTCCTTCATGTCCAATGGCATATTCAGGCAACAGCGGAATCTTGCCTCCTCCGCCGGGGGCGTCAATTACAAAATGAGGTATGGCGTAACCACTGGTGAATCCGCGCATACCACGAATGATGTCGAGACCGGTCTGAACCGAAGTGCGGAAATGTCCCGAACCCAGAATGGGATCACACTGGTAAATATAATAGGGCCTAACGCGGTTTTTAAGCAATCCCTGCATCAGTAGTGTCATAACCGGAACAGAATCGTTGATGCCTTTGAGCAGCACGGTCTGGCTTCCCAGGGGAATTCCGGCATTGGCCAGCCTGGTGCAGGCTTCATGAACCTCGGGTGTCAGTTCCAGCGGGTGCATGAAATGGATGCTCATAAACAAAGGATGGTACCTGCGCAGCATGTTGACAAAGCTGGTGGTAACACGCTGCGGCAATACAACGGGCACCTTGGTTCCAATCCGGATGATTTCCACATGCGGAATCGCACGCAAACTCTCCAACAGATATTCCAGGTGTGCTTCAGGCATGGTCAGCGGGTCACCGCCTGAAATAAGGACATCGCGAACAGCCTTGTTGTTGCGAATATACTCAAGTCCGGGCTGCCACGCCGCTTTCCCGTAATGCATCTTGTCCTTGGCAACCATATGCGAACGCGTGCAATACCTGCAATAGGTTGAACAGAAACCGGTAGCCAGAAACAACACCCTGTCAGGGTATCGATGCACAATGTTAGGAACAGGCGAACAGTTTTCTTCGTGCAACGGATCGGAAGCCTCGCCTTGAGACTGGTACAACTCCTTAATGCTGGGCACAACACCTTTGACGATCGGATGATCAGAGCCTGCGCCTTCAATCAGACTTGCATAATAGGGCGTAATCCGTAACGGAAGTTTGTCGTTTTCAAGAATTGATTGATCATCGATAACCCTGCGGAAATCGATAATCTGGTTTAACTGGCTGAAGGATGTATAGCTGTTTTTAATTTGCCATCTCCATGAATTCCATTGTTCATAGCTGACACCGGGGAAATGCCTGTTGATGAACTTTCTTGAGTTCGGGCTGATCGTTGAGAACTCGGGATGCTTGTTTTTTGTAAAACTGTTTTTCAGATAACCGGACATTACAAGGTTGTCCGGGACCACAAGCGGGACTTCACCTTCTGCAGGGATGCATTCCTCAATAAGTTTCTCGTTCATTTTTTGTTAATGTGACTTGTTTTGTTTAAAGTTTAAAGTTTAACGTATACCTGTTTATTCATGTTAAGGCCAACAATTGCCTCAATATTTTCTGCTAATGTTAATTTATTTTTGAACGTTATACGAAGCGGAAAAAAAAAGTTGCTAACGTTTTATGAACCACCTCAACTTGCGCACCTTCTTCTGAAAGACGCACAGGTAAAGGCTGATCGCATTTCGCGCCGCCTTTGGATCAAAACAATATTTCATTGCGGGAGACAGAAAAAGGCAACTTTTCTGCGTGAAAATACCGGATAAGCAAATCCGGCAGGCATACGTGCCGTGTTGGAAGGATTATGTAAGGTGTGATTTTTCATCATTTTCAAATTCATTAATAAGGCTCCACTTATGGGTAAATCATCAGGTGCACGAGAAATCAAAAACCATACCAAAACTGTTTTCAACTACCATAATGTCGCTCATCACCTTCGTAGCCCTGCCTGCCGGTTTACCATCAGGCGCAGCCTGAAAAAATAAAAACGGCCCAGACAAAGCCTGAGCCGAACTCTTCAATAGAAACTTGGATCTTGGATCTTGGTTCTTGGATCTTGGTTCTTGGTTCTTGTATCTTTCTTCAAATGGCTACTTCTGGAACAGCTTGCTCCATTCCTTCGGCTTTCTTTTCTCCCATGCCCTGCTGTGGTAAACATAGGATGCAATCAGCGGAAGCACAGTGGTTGCCTCGGCATAAACCATCTGTTCATACTTGGTGTCCACCTTGCCCCATGATGAAGCTTCCTGCAGGGTGGATGAAGAACAGGCTCCGTCGCGCACATCGGCAACAGTAATCTGCACAGCGTACTTGTGCATGGGCACCGATTTTCCTAAAATCTCTGCGCAAACCACGGTATCCTGCGCAAAATTTTTGGGAACACCCCCGCCGATCATAAACAGGCCCGAAGTTTCAGCTTCCATTTTGATCATGGTCAGTTCCCTGAAATCGCGGATCGAATCAATGGTCACATGCTTATCCGGATTTTCCCATTGGTGCTTGACCAGTCCGAATCCGGCACTGCTGTCGGAGAAAGCAGGGCAGAAAATAGGTACACCATGTTCATAGCAAGCCTGGATCAATGAGTCTTTCTTCACAGAATTTTTAACCAGGTATTTGCCCAGTTCCCAAATGAATTCACGGGAGGAATAGGGCCGGCGATGAAGCTTGTCGGCCACCAGTTTGATGGTTCCGTCACATACCTGAAGATCATCTTCATCAATAAAGGTATCGTAAATTCTGTCGATGTAATACTCTCTCAGTTTTTTATCCGGCACATCCGTACGGCCAATATAATGCTTGAATCCGATGGCTTCAAAAAAGTCCATGTCGATGATACTGGCACCTGTGGCCACAATTACATCAATCATGTGGTTCTTTACCATATCAACATATACCTGCATGCAACCACCGGCACTGGTGCTGCCTGCCAGCGTGAGAATGTTGGTGCATTCCTTGTCCTTCACCATCTTCAGGAGAATATCAGCAGCATTGGCAGTATCTCGCGATGAAAAAGACATCTTTCTCATCGAATCAATAATCGGAGTGGCATCGAATGATTTGATATCAATGTGCTCGATGGTCTCTTTCAATAGTTCTCGTTTAGCAGTCATTTCGTTTAATACTTGTTGATTATCATTCAAATAAATTACATCCTTCTTACGGGCAAATATATAAACTTAGATGAAATTACCTCATGGAATAAAATTATTTTTATAGAAGAATAACAATGCTGTCGCCTGCCTGCCGGCCAGGCAGGCCCGACGGAGTGCCGGGAGGGGTATGGAAGTAACAGTAGTGGCAGGAACAGTGGTGGTGACAGTAGCAGTAGCAGTGCGATGGGAAACCCCGTTGGGGAGCCTCCGGAATATTCTCATGTTGATACAGCGGTCAGTTTTCAGAATGTAATTTGGAAGATCGTTCCCTGCCTACCGGCCAGGCAGGCCCGATGGGGTGCCGCGAGGGGAGTATCAATAGCAGCGCCTTTGGAAGTGAACAGCAGGTTCACAACTTTATTTGCCACCAATCAAATGAAATGTTACTTTTGCGCCGATCAATTCCAAAACCTACCCTCATGTACAAGTGTAAGTGCATCAAGAAATTCGATGACATTCAGGTGAAGTTCAGCGAGAACAGCTTTTATAATTTCGAATACATCCCCCCCATGGCCCAGCACCCGCCTTCATACAGGGTGTACCATGATTTCAGCTGTTTCAGGCGTTTCTCGCTGATCGAGTTCAAGCAGTATTTTCAGAAATATTAGGGAAAGGCTTTTAGCTGTTAGCTCTTGGTTCTTGGTTCTTGGTTCTTGGCTCTTCAAAACAGATGCAGGAAATTCATACATTCTGAAAACAGCACCATCAGCAACCCTGCCGGAACACCTATATATAAAAGGTATTCCAAATCATCCCGATAGGGCTGCAACAACTGGTCGATATGTTTCATCCGGGCTTTCATGGCCTTCCGACTTTGTTTAAAGGTAGAATAGCAATGTGACAACAACGATACATTCGGGTTAAATTATTGTTAAACCGTTTTCGGTGAATTTTAGCCATTCGCCGAAAAATACGGGTCTTCTGCCGATTATTGTTTTTCTATTCCTTTATATGGTTATAGTTTTACCAAGTCAATCCTTTCATAACAAACCGAACCCAATGTTCTTTATTTATTAGAATGAACCGGCGAAGAATAAAAAAATTTTGAAATTTTAGTTTTTTTAGTTTATAAATTACCGAACTAAATAAACTAATTCCTATATTTGCGCCTTAATTTTTTTGAAATGACTACAGAAGAGCGAATCAGGCGGCAGAAAGAAATGGTGGAAATGGCTGGCAGGTTTTATGACAAAAAGGGTCTGCAGCCCATTGCCGGTCGTATTGTTGGATTGCTCACCGTGATGGATAAAGAGCAGTACACCTTTGATGAGATCGTGGAAGACCTACAGATCAGCAAAAGCTCTGCCAGCAATGCATTGCGACTGCTTGAAATCTCCGGGGCTATTGAATACATCACCATCCCGGGCGACCGGAAAAGGTATTTTCAACTGAAAAAGCGCGACAAGTTTGCCCTGATTGATGAGCACCGGGTCAACCTTACCGATGCGCTGGGCTTTCTGGAACGCACGCTGGAGCTGAAAGCCGATAAGCAGTCGGAAAATGCCGTTCTCATCAGGGACATGATTGATATGCTGAACTTTTTTCTGAACAAGTTCGAGGAATTGAAAAAGGAATACTTATCGCAAAAATGAAACCGGAATAATATTTCTGAAATAGTTAACAAACAACCGATTATAAGCAACATTATGATGAAATTGATCAAAACACTCGTTTTTTCAGCCATGGCACTTTCATGCAGCATGGCCTGGGCACAACAGGAAGCCCACACGTTCACACTCAGCCAGGCATGCGATTATGCGCTGCAGCATAACAAAAGTCTGTTGAATGCCAGAGACCAGGTATCCTCTGCCAAATATGCCTTTCGTGAAGCCCGGGCTCAAGGATTGCCCCAGGTTGATGGAGGTGTGGATTTCATGACCTACTTTAATTATGAAATGAATTTCTCTTTCGGAAGTAGTGAAGGAACCGGTTTCGATCCAACAGATCCTGCTCTGGATGCCGGTGACCAGTTAATTTTGCAAGCTATGGGCAGTATGTTTGGGTCATCTGAACCAATAATAATGGATAATCAAATGAGTGCTTCTGCACAGGTTTCCCAGTTAATTTTCAACGGACAATATTGGGTTGGTTTGCAAACGGCCAAGATAGCAAGGAAACTTGCTGACCAGAATGTGATCATGAATGAACTGGATGTTAAGGAAAGTATCACCAACTCGTACATCATGACACTGATCACCGAGCAGAATCTGAAGATCATCGGGGAAAACCTGGAGAACCTGAATTCCATGCTGGAACACACCACAAACATGTACAAAGCAGGGGTGGCAGAAGAAACCGATGTAGACCAGCTGAGAATAACAGTGAGCCAGCTGAAAAACAGCCAGAAATCACTGGAACGTGCAGTTCAGCTGAATTATAACATGCTGCGCTTCCAACTGGGTGTGGCTCCTGATGCCGGTATCAAACTAGCCGATAATATCGAACAGGTAATGACCCGGATCAATCCGCAGGTTGCATTGGATCCGGCATATAATGTTGCCAACAACATCAATTACCAGATGATGGAATCACAGACAATGATCAGTAAAAAACAGGTGGATATGCGAAATTGGGCTTATGCCCCAACCATTGCGGGTTTTTACAGCTATACCAAGAAAATTCTGACTACAGGTTTTGATATGACACCCAATCATCTGGCAGGCTTTACAGCTACAATTCCCCTATTTTCAAGCGGAATGCGCAAAGCACAGCTCGATCAGGCCAAAATAAACCTGGATATGGCGCAACGGAACCAGGAGATGGTGAAGGAACAGCTTGAGATTCAAAAGAACCAGTTGCTGTTCAATTACGAAAGTGCTTACGAAAACTACAACACGCAGAAGGAAAATGTGGATGTTGCCGGCAGGGTGCTGAAAAATATTCAGAACAAATACCGCGAGGGACTGGTATCGAGCCTCGACCTCACCCAGGCCAACACCAATTACCTGACGGCTGAAAGCAATTACATGTCGGCCCTGATGACACTGTTGCAAGCTCAGACCGCTCTTGAAAAACTATATAACACCATTTAAGATAATACATAAACAAATAATACAATGAGACAGATTAAAATTCTATTCGCATTAACACTGGTTGCTTTGGTTGTTGTTTCGTGCGGCAAGAAAACTACCGCTGAGGATCCCGCAACAGCAGGAGCTGTTGTCGATACAACCGTATATAAAGTAAAAATTATGGCACTTGCCCAGCAGAAAATTGCCCAGCATATTGAATATACAGCCAATCTCATTCCTTACGAAGAAATCAATTATGCACCTGCCTCACCGGGAAGAATTGAAGAGATCATGGTTGAAATTGGAACCCATGTAGCCAAAGGACAGGTTATTGCCCGTATGGAGGCTACCCAATTGCAGCAGGCCAAAGAGCAATATGAAAATGCCAAATCGAATTTTGAGCGGATGGATACCTTATATAAACTCAACAGCATTTCCGAACAGGTTTATGAAGGAGCCAAAACACAATACGAAGTGAGCAAATCAAGCTACGACTTCCTTAAGAAGAACACGGTGCTGGTATCACCCATCAACGGGATTGTAACCGGCAAGTACTTCGAAGGAGGCGAGCTGTATTCAGGCGCACCCAACACAGCTGCAGGTAAAGCGGCCATTGTAACGCTCATGCAGATCAACCCGATGAAGGTAATGGTGAGTATTTCCGAAAAGTACTTCCCCCTGACCAAAAAAGGAATGAAGGCCGAAATTCTTGTTGATATCTTCCCAAACCGGACTTTCAAAGGAGAGATATCCCGGATTTATCCCACCATCAGTGCCGATACACGTTCCTTTGAGGTTGAAATTGTGATCAGCAACAACGATGAGGTACTGCGTCCCGGTATGTTTTCGCGCATATCGCTGAACATGGGCCAGATTGACGCCCTTATTCTGCCTGCAATTGCGGTGATGAAGCAGGAAGGCACCAATGATCGTTATGTTTTCCTTGCCAACGATGATAACACGGCAAAGAAGATCAAGGTTACTATTGGACAGCGCTTCGATGACAAACTGGAAATAATTTCAGAAGAGTTGAAAGAAGGTGACCAGGTTATTTTTGCGGGACAGGAAAAGTTGATGGACAAATCGCTGATCACCATCGTTCAGTAACCAGATAATTTTTATTGTATTTATAACAGCATTAAAGACATAATAAAATGAGTATTTACGGAAGCGCTGTAAAGAAGCCTGTTACCACCCTTATGTTAT
>CAZLLD010000113.1:0-8327 GCA_964560225.1 uncultured Bacteroidales bacterium | reverse complement strand
CCTGGGTGAATATGCCTCATGGGGTAACAAATTAAGAAATGCAATTGCCGAAGCCGCCTACCTTACCGGATTGGAACGCAACGGAGATATTGTTCACATGGCTTCGTACGCCCCCTTGCTCGCCAAAAAGGGTTTTACGCAATGGACAACAGATATGATCTTTTTCGATAATGTAACCATTTGTCTCACTCCGAATTATTACGTGCAGCAATTATTTTCAACAAACCGGGGCGACAGGTATTTCGACAAGATCGTTTCAAAAGAAGCAAACGATACACTGCTAAGTGCTTCGTGTGTAACCGACAGCAAAACCGGCGATATCATCCTGAAGCTGGTGAACGCGGGAAATGTGCAAAAAATAATGAAGGTCAACCTTTCCGGTTTTAAAAATTGGCAGCCACAGGCTGAACTAACTTTGCTTACCGGGCCAGCTGATGCAGAAAATAGTTTTAAAAATCTGACTCAAGTGGTTCCGCAGGCTTCTTCGCTGAAAATAACAAGAAACTTCGATTACAAAGCCCCGGCGATGTCATTGACCGTGATCAGAATTAAAACGAATACCAAATAAAAGTTCAATAATATAAACAATTAAGCAAGTACCTTTACAACTGTTATTCTGTACAGGCAGAATTTGAATTCCGATACATTTTAGTAATAATTAAGAAATGAGACAATAATGAGTTTGTTCTTTCAGAAATTCGTAAAAATATGTCCGAAAACCGGTAAAATTAGGCGTTTTATCGTGCCAGGAGGATTCTACAAGTTGTTATTCCCAATTATTGGCTTAGCTGCTTTGATTTGGATCGCTTTTCGGGTAATTCCTAAACCCGGCAGGGCTGCCTATCCGTGTATAAAAGCCGCCACCCCTCTGGCGTCTGGATTTGTTGTTTACCTTGCGATTCTTGCCGCATCGGCTCTTACTTTCCTGAAGACCAGAAAGAAATTGTTCCTGTCTCCCTATTTCCTGACCGGGGCAGTTTTGGTCTTTGGTTTTACGGGTACATACCTGATTACAGAAACGTCCGACGGGGCAGATGTCGTTCTTCAGAATTCGGTTCATATAGCCAATGCACCAACGGGTGAGGGAAAGGGTATTTTTCCGGGGAGGGTAGTCTGGATTCACAATCCGGATGCAACAAACAAGAACTGCAATCCTATTTCAGTTGGTCATGCCTGGTGGATGGCTGAAAATAACAATCAGGAAGCTGTCGATGATATGTTAAGCAGCGCCATACAAGAATTGACAGGGGAGACAAATGATAATGATGCCTGGGATGCCATTTTTCAATACCATAACAATACAAGAGGGAAAGGCAGTGTGCCGTACAGTCAGGGTGAAAAAATATTTATTAAGGTAAACAACGTCAGTGGCTGGGGTGGTAATTACAATACGACAGATCTTTCTGTTGTGGCCAACAGTTCATATGGCATTTCTGAGACTTCTCCTCATGTAATCATTTCATTGTTAAGACAACTGGTAAATGTTGCAGGCGTGGCTCAGCATGATATATACATTGGCGACCCGCTCAGAAACACCTATAAACACTGTTATGATATGTGGCATTACGAATTTCCTGATGTTCATTATATGAGTCATGATAATTACTCGTCGTTGGGGAGAGAGCAGGTGGTGGCCGGCACGACTGCCAGGGTATTTTATTCCGACAAGGGAACAATCTTGCGGGAAAATGTTTGGGATGCCTCCAGGCCAGGCGGGGCAGCTGTGACCAGCGATTATTTGTATACCGTACTTGAAAATGCTGAGTATATTCTGAATATCCCGGTGCTAAAGGGTCATAAGCGTGCCGGAGTGACCATGTTTGCGAAGAACCATTTTGGCTCACATACCCGTGCTGATGCCTCACACCTGCATAACGGACTGGTTGATCCTCAAGAAACTCCCAATAAACCGGGCGTAAGCAGAACGGATTACGGAATGTACCGGGTTCAGGTTGATCTGATGGGGCATCCGCTGCTTGGAGGAAAAACGCTTTTCTATTTATTGGATGCCTTATGGGCAGCTGACCAGGAAATCAGTTTTCCAAAAAAATTCACCATGGCTCCCTTTAACAATGACTGGATGTCATCCGTTTTTGCATCATTTGACCCTGTAGCAATTGAATCAGTTGGGTATGATTTTCTGCGATCCGAGTTTACGGCAGACCGCAATATTGGAGACGGCGCCGGCACCTATCCGCAGAAACCTGCTGCCGATGATTATTTGCATCAGGCTTCTGATACAACCTTGTGGCCAGAGGGTATCAAATACGATCCCGATGGGGATGGCATTCACCTGAAAAGCCTGGGAACTCATGAGCACTGGAACAATGCAACCGACAAACAATATTCCAGAAACCTGGGATTAGATACCGGTATTGAGTTGGTTCAGAAAACGATTTCTACTGGTGTTGAACCTGGGGAAAGTATGTATGAAGGTTATCGTCTGGATCAGAATTATCCGAATCCGTTCAGGTACACCACTCTTATTACCTATACAATTCCTGAGTATGCGAAGGTAGTTGTTGAAGTATTTGACGCAGCCGGAAGGATAATAGAAACCCTTGAGAACAGCAACAGACAGGCCGGAACCTATACATTAAAATTTGACGCAACCCAGCTTCCGAACGGTGAATATTACTACAGGCTTCAAGCCAACAGATTTTTGGCTACAAAGAAATTTATAATAATGAGATAACTTTATATATGAACTCAATTGAATTCCTATTGATAACTAATAGCGTTGGAAACATGCCATCATGCCGTTTCCATTAACTTCAATTGAAGCATTAATTATAAACCTATAACTATGGTAAAAAGATTTTTTTCCGTTATAATCCTTTTGGTTGTACCGGCTCCCTTTTTCCTGCTTTCGGGTCAGGCGGGGCAAGCGAAAAACCCGATCATCCATGCTGATGTGCCTGACATATCCATAATACGTGTGGGTGACACTTATTACATGAGCAGTACTACCATGCACATGGCTCCGGGAGTACCAATCATGAAATCAAAAGACATGGTGAACTGGCAAATGGTAAATTATGCCTATGACATTCTTGAAGATGCAGATGCCCTGAATTTAAGCAACGGCAAAAGCGCTTATGGCAGAGGTTCCTGGGCCAGCTGTATCAGGTTTCACAACAACCGTTTTTACGTTTCCACTTTTTCCTCAACGACCGGAAAGACATACATTTTCAGTACAAAAAATATTGAAAAAGGTCCATGGGAAAAAATGTCCTTTGAACCATCCTATCACGACAATACCCTGTTTTTTGATGATGATGGCCGGATCTACATGATTTACGGGAATGGCAGGCTCAACATACTTGAGATTAAGAGTGACCTGTCAGGAGTAGTGCCGGGTTCTGACCGGGTTCTTATTGAGAATGCAAGTGCCCCCGCAGGAGACAACATCATGCTGGGCGCAGAAGGTTCTCAGCTGTTCAAGGTCAATGGCAAATATTACCTTTTTAATATCACCTGGCCCAGAGGCGGCATGCGCACAGTGGTTGTTCACAGGGCCGATAAGATTACCGGTCCCTATGAAGGCCGGCTTGCTTTCCAGGACCTGGGCGTGGCGCAGGGCGGAATTATTGACACGCCCGAAGGAGACTGGTTTGCCTATTTGTTCCGCGATTTCGGATCGGTTGGCCGCATTCCTTACCTGGTTCCCATGAAATGGGAAGATGGATGGCCGTTGATCGGGATTGATGGCAAGGTGCCTGAAAAACTGAATCTGCCGGCCAGTAAGGGATTGATCCCGGGCATTGTTGCCAGTGACGAATTCAGTCGCAAAAAAAAGGACGCTCCCTTGCCGTTGGTTTGGCAGTGGAACCACAATCCCGACAACAAACTTTGGTCGGTCAAAGCGCGGAAAGGATTTCTGCGACTGACAACCGGAAGAATTGACACATCTTTTGAGATGGCCCGGAATACGCTTACTCAGCGAACATTCGGACCGGTTTGTTCGGGCTCAACATGTGTCGATATCAGCGGTTTAAAAGACGGTGGTTTTGCAGGCCTTTGTTTGTTGCAGAAAAAATTCGGTTTGTTGGGTGTACGCGTGGAAAACGGAAAAACCTTTCTGGTGATGGTTAATGCAGATACCCGAAAACCGGTTGAAATGCAACGGATTCCCATTAGCCAAAAAACGGTTTATTTGAAAGCCGAATGTGATTTCAGAAACCGGGCCGATTTGGGTTATTTCTTTTACAGTTTGGATGGTAAAGACTGGAAGCCAATCGGAAACGAACTCAAAATGGAATACACCCTGATGGAACATTTCATGGGTTATCGTTTCGGACTCTTCAATTATAACTCAAAAACATCTGGTGGTTACGCTGATTTTGACTATTTTCATGTCAGCAATGAAGTATCCTTTTTCAAGTGACTCAGCATAAATTAAGATCTCGCATGATGAAAAAAGCACTTTTACTGGTATTATATCTCTTCCTGATCAATGGCCTTTTAAGGGCCGGTGAAAACCAGGTAATCAGTCCCGACGGAAAACTTGTAGTTACAGTTGCAGTTGAAAAGGGAGTTCCGGTTTATGGAATATCTTATAACGGCATACCATTTCTGAAAAAATCACCCCTGGGTCTGAAGACGAATATAGGTGATTTTTCAAAGGAATTGGTGCTGAATGAATCAGTAAGCCTGCGATCAATAGAAGCCGATTACACATTGCCCAATATCAAAAAAAGCAGGGTTCATTACCAGGCCCGGGAAGGGGCTTTTTCGTTTTCGAAAGAGGGTAAAGCCGTTTTTGACGTAATTTTCAGGGTGAGCAACAATGATGTTGCTTTTCAGTACAAGGTTTACCCTCAGGGCGAGCGCCTGGTTTGTGTTGTTGAACATGAAGCAACAGGTTTTGTTTTGCCCGACAGCACCACTACTTTCCTTTGTCCGCAAAGCCAGCCCATGGTGGGCTTTGCCCGCACCATGCCCAGCTATGAAACATCGTATACGGCTGATGCACCCACTGGTCAGAACGGTGGCGGGGAAGGGTATACCTTTCCCTGCCTGTTCCGGTTACAGAATCAGGGTTGGGTTTTGATTTCTGAAACGGGTGTGAGAAGCACCTATTGTGGCAGCCGGCTGCTGGGTCACTCCAACGGTTTGTACACCATTGGCTTTCCCATGGAAGGGGAAAACAACGGCAATGGCACAGTGTCTCCGGGAATTTCGCTTCCGGGTTTTACACCGTGGCGCACCATCACCCTGGGTGAAACGCTGAAACCCATTGTGGAAACCACCATCCCTTTCGATGTGGTAGAGCCGCTCTATGAAGCATCAAAGGAATACACTTACGGTCGCGGTTCCTGGAGCTGGATTATTGGCATGGACGAAAGCACCAAATTTGAGGAACAAAAACGTTATATCGATTTCAGTGCAGCCATGGGTTATGAATCGGTTTTGGTTGATGCTTTGTGGGATACACAGATAGGGCGCGACAAAATAGTAGAGCTGGCCCATTATGGAGCAGACAGGAATGTGGCGCTGTTTCTTTGGTACAACTCCAATGGTTACTGGAATGATGCACCCCAAAGTCCGAAAGGAATCATGGATAATCCGGTTTCGCGCAGAAAGGAAATGGCCTGGATGAAAAGCATCGGTATACGTGGTATTAAAGTTGACTTCTTTGGCGGTGACAAGCAGGTGACCATGAAGCTGTATGAAGATATCCTATACGATGCCAATGATTACGGCCTCATGGTGATCTTTCACGGTTGCACCGTTCCCCGGGGTTGGGAGCGCATGTTCCCAAATTATGCGGCAAGCGAAGCAGTCAAGGCAAGCGAAAACCTTCATTTTGCACAGGAGAATTGCGATGCCGAGGCTTTCAATGCCTGCCTACATCCGTTTATACGCAACACCATTGGCAGCATGGACTTTGGAGGCAGCACACTTAACAAGTATTACAACAGCAAGAACAGTGCTGAGATGTGGGGAGGACACAGAATTACCTCTGATGTTTTTGCATTGGCAACGGCTGTATTATTCCAAAGTGGTGTTCAGCATTTTGCCCTGGCACCCAACAATCTTACCGATGCCCCGGATTGGGCCATAGGCTTTATGAAGGAGATCCCTGTTATTTGGGATGAGGTGTGCTTTATCGACGGTTATCCCGGAAAATATGTGATATTGGCCCGACGTCACGGGAATAAATGGTACATTGCCGGAATAAATGCTCAAAAAGAAACCCTGAAACTGAAAGTTAAATTACCCATGCTTCAAGTTGGTAGTGAGGTAAAGTTTTACAGTGACAACGAGCTATTGAACGGAAAAGTAACCTTGACAAAAGTGAAAAAGAAACAGGAACTCGACCTGATAATTCCCACCCATGGCGGAGTGGTGATTGTGAATTAATTTTGGAAAGATATATTATAATTTGTGTGCGGATTGCAAAAAAAAGAAGAACGGGTGATATGAGGCAACCATAAGAGATGGATGTGCCGATTATATCCTGTTTAAAAATGCCATAAATGATTATATTGTTGAATAACTTGCCCGATTATAGTATCAATCAGAAAAGATGATTTATGAAAAACAAATCCCTCATTTTCCTGTTCATTCTTGTCTCTCTTGTTGATCTGTTCACCTTTGCTCAGGATCCACAAATTGGCAGAACACCCCGTTACTGCAATCCTTTACCCATGGTAACCGCCCCGGGCGGTAATGCATCCGGCGATGTCACCGTCATACAGGAGAACGGCAAATATTACATGTTCTGTACCGGTGGTGGGGCATGGGTTTCGGATAACATGCTTGATTGGTCATTCCATCGGGTTGAACATGTTCCTGTTGCGCCTGATGTGGTGAAATACAACGGCAACTTTTATATGTGTGGCAATGACGGCCCTCTTTTCAAAGCCGACAATCCCCTGGGGCCTTATACCAGCCTTGGAGACTGGAAGAACACACCCGACGTTGCCGGAGGTTGGAATGGAGCTTTTGATATGGAAATATTTATTGACGATGATAATAAACCATATCTTTATTATGCCGGCCGGGGTGTCAGCGGTATCTTTGCTGTACAGCTCGATCCCGATGACCTTACAAGATTTGCCGGACCAGTCCGACACCTCATCGGATTCAACAGTGATCATATCTGGGAACGTTATGGTGAGATGAATGAATATACAGAGGTTGCCTGGGTGGAAGGACCATGGCTTCAGAAACACAATGGTATATATTATCTGCAATATTCTGCATCGGGAACGCAATGGAAAACTTATGCCGAAGGATACTATACCTCAAAGTCGCCTATGGGGCCATTTACTTATGCACCCAACAATCCGTTGCTTCGCAAGACTGATGGTTTGGTCACCGGAACTGCTCATGGAAGCATAGTTGAAGGACCCGATAAGAGCCTTTGGCAGTTCTATACCATAGTCCTGTCCAATCCGCCCGGCGGACGAAGAATTGGAATGGATCGCATTGTTTTGGACAAAGACGGAAATATGTCGGTGAAGGTCACCGATACGCCACAATGGGCTCCTGGTGCAGTCAGCGGTCCGGGTAATGGTGACAGCCAATCCATACCGGTAAGCATAAATAAATTCCGTGCCATGAATGCTCTTTCCAGGGTTTCTTCGGAACAACCCGGACGCGATGCAGCATATGCCGTGGATAACTCCAGTGGCACCTGGTGGGAACCTGCACCATCGGATACTATGCCGGTTTTAACTATAGAACTTTCTCCCGCAACACGTTTTGATGTTGTTCAGTTGTTTACCATTGACGGTGTTCGGCTGTTATTTAACGGCAGCAGGTGGGGCTTCGGAAGACGTCCGGTAACAGCTGCCGGATCAGCATCAATGACCGCCTCAACTGCTCGGCAACAACCCTTGCCCGACATCTATCAGTACAAGATTGAAGTATCCATGGATGGGAAGACGTATAGCACAGCGCTTGACCAGTCAAAGAATTCATTCTCCCGGAATACAATCTTTGAAGAAATTCCTCCTGTGAAATGTCGTTTTGTGCGACTGACCATGTTAAACTGGCCTAAATCGGCACCGCTTGGGATTATTGAGTTCACCGTATTTGGTAAGCCGGCTGATTCCTTGCCTGCTCAGGAACCAATTCCGGGTAAGCCCTGATTTATAAAACAAAATACGGTTTTATTATCGTTCCTTAATTAGGAAATATTTGATTTTTAGGGATACCTCTATTTTCTTTAACAAAAACTCACTACCTTAAGGGTAAATTTTTTTCATTGTTATCATGAAAAGAGGATGCTTTGACAAGAATCTGTTATTTGTCATTATTCTTTTATCAGTAATAGTTTCATTCCCGGTTCATGCTCAATTTCCCAGGTTAAATTT
>CAZLLD010000112.1:0-8343 GCA_964560225.1 uncultured Bacteroidales bacterium | reverse complement strand
TATTGGGTAGAGATATATGAATATGATGATGATTAACCTGCCCTCAAAACATCAACTGCATTTTCTCCTTGTTGCGCCAACCCGACTGGTTTTCGTATTCAACAAAGAATATTTTTAAATCGGCCTGGTTCTCATAATCCACAAAGAATATCGTTTTGTCGGCCTGATTCTCATATTTTGTGAAAAACCACTTGCCGTCGTTCTCACCGGACTGGTTTTCGTATTTGACCAGGAATACCTTCAGATCGGCCTGGTTTTCATATTTCACCACAAAAACCTTCACATCTGCCTGGTTTTGGTATTTAACCGAATATACCTTTTGGGCTGAGGAGGTGGTAAAACCGGCTAACAACAGCAGTAGCATCAGTATTCTTTGCATGGTGAAATGAATTTATACAGATCATGTTATGTTAACCACAAACAGTGTACCAAAAGAGATCCAAGAGTCAAGAACCAAGAGTCAAGAACCAAGAGTCAAGAACCAAGATATAAGATCCAAGATCTAAGACCTGCCTGCCGGAGCGGCAGCGCAGGCAGGTCCAAGACAGAAGACAGTGGTGGTAAGTCGTATGCTTCGAAAGGCCCGAGTTCGACTAGTTTGCACGAAAAACAAACCAAACCAAAAATATCAAATTTTGATATTTAGCGATTATACCAAAAAGTTACAAAGCAAAAACAACTTCGCCAAAAAATAATGATAACGACAATTGCCTATATTTGAACGTTTACCTGCAAGGCTACAAACGCATTTTGCAAATACAATATCAAGTCTTGAATTATTCTGTAGATACAATTTTGATTGACCACAATTATTTTCCTGTTCTGCGGCAAGATTAGGCGATTCAGCATCAAATACTTTTTTAAGGCTTTACATTGAATTTACTTTGGTTCAAAACTATGTTTAACCTAAAAAAACAATCATGAAAAAATTGCTGATTTGTATGCTCATTTTATTGGCAGGAGCGATAATTAAGCCAGGTTTAGCCAATTGTCAACCCCCCGAACATGACTATGATTGCCTGAACAGTCTTCCAAAACATCTTGAATTGAAGGAAAAAACGCCGCAAAAGTATTTGATGACGGCAGAATACTTCAATAAAGATATATATGAAAATTGAAATGCAAGGAATGTCTCAAAAGATGTTGGTTTCTACTAAGCGGATTGTCACGGTGGACAGAATAAAATAAACTAATAGTAAATTTGATAATATGAAAACACGTGGAATAAAAGATTTGTATTTGCCACAAAACATAGCAATACATGTAAAATACCTGTTATTTTGTGCTGCATTTACTCCCATATGGGGCTTGATTATCAAGGCGGAGCTCAGTAAATTCTTTTTACTAAACACCTTTCTGATGATGTTTGTAATGATGGAAATATTAGCACCGCTGGCCAAAAGGATCTTTGATTTTAAGGCAAATTCCAAAAGCAAGGGAATTACCCCAAAAGAAATAACCTTAATATATCTCTCGCGATTACTGTTATTGTTTATTGTGATAATGATCATCGCTGCCATAGTTTTTGCCTTGTTTATCATAGCTGGCCATATTATTGAAGGCATTGGATTTCCTGATTTACTGCTGGTTTTTAAACAATCGATAGGCGTATTTAAAGTAGTAGGGATTGCCCTTATATTTACCACACCGGTATTTTTCTTCATCCCCTGGCAGGAATCCATGAAAAGAGAATTTCAACTCAGGGAACAAAACCTGATTTTTCAAAATGAAACATTGAAAAGTCAGGTAAACCCTCATTTCCTTTTTAATAGTCTAAATACCCTTTCTTCATTGGTAAATACCCAAACCGAAATAGCAAATCATTTCATCAATAAATTGTCCACTATTTATCGTTACATTCTCGACAACAGTTCAAAAGTAAAAGTCCCTTTAAAGGATGAGCTGGATTTTATCAAGGACTATTTTTACCTGCATCAAATACGCAATGAAGGGAAAATGCTACTCACCATTGATGTTAGAAATGATTTCAACTTCGAAATTTTACCGGTATCTTTACAATTGTTAATTGAGAATGCCATAAAGCACAATATGGCTACACTCGAAAAACCTTTAAGGATTTCTGTTTATATGGAGGAGCAGCATATTGTGGTAAAAAATAACATGCAAAAAATGGCTACGCAGTTGGTTTCAACAAAGATTGGACTAAAAAACCTGAACGAAAGGGTAAGATTAATTACCGGAAAAGAAATAACAATTGAAGAAACTACCAGCGATTTTATAGTAAAAGTACCTTTACTCCCATGAATGTTTTGATTGTTGAAAATGAAAAGCCTGCTATTGTCAGTCTTAGCAGGCTTTTAAATCAAATTGACCCTGCCATAAAAATTGCGGGGACTACTGAATCAGTAGAATCCACCATCAACTGGTTTCAAAACAATCCTTTTCCCGACTTGATATTTATGGATATTCAGCTAGACGACGGCCTTTGTTTTGAACTGTTTGAAACAATGCAACTCGACATTCCCGTTATTTTCACCACAGCGTATGATGAATATATGCTTTCGGCATTTAAGGTAAACAGTGTCGATTACCTTTTAAAGCCCATTGAAGAGTCTTTATTGCGCAAAGCTATTGACAAATTTAAATCCATTCACTTTAGGGATGCTGTAAAGATTGATGTGTTGAAACAATTATTGAAAGAGTTGAATAAGGGGTATAAAACCCGCTTTCTGATAAAGGTTGGCGAACACTACAGGTCAGTACTTGATAATGAAATATCGTGTTTCTACATACTTGAACGTTTCACATTTATCCGGACATCTTCCGGTAAGGATTATCCGGTGGACTATTCCCTCGATCAACTGCAAAAGATAATCGATCCGGATAAGTTTTTCAGGATAAGCAGGAATTGCATTGTAAACATCAATGCAATAAGAGATATAATAAGTTATTCATCAAGCAGATTAAATGTAAAGCTGAATAACCAGCCAAATGAGGATTTAATCGTAAGTAAAGACAAAGTAAGTGAATTTAAAAAATGGGTAGATAAATGATATAAATTACTCATTATAAGAGAAATCATTAAATGTGAAACCATTTCAAGAAAGTCCAGCAGGTAACACGCGATATAGCCAATAAGGATTTTTGTCGTATGCTAAGGTTCGCAACCCGCTTCAACAATCTTTCTTTTATGCCGGCATTCAATTATTTACGATTATAATATTTTTATGAAAGTCGAGTTATTATCAATATGTTAAGAAGCTTCTCAATACTTTCAGCATTTTTATTTGGTTTAGGTTTATATTTACGTGAAAATCTATATTGTTATTCGACGTTTGAAAGTGGTTGGGCAGGTGAAGATAACATCAATGACTTTCGAATAGATTTGGGGTTGTCATTCCGAATAAAAGGATAATTGAAAATATTGTTTAAATGACGCACCATGATCAGTCGGAATAATGACAACCCATTCACCGCATTGATATGCGATGAATTACAATGAGACGCGATGAATTACAATGAGACGCGATAAATCGCGTCTCTACGGGGATTTCAATTATTCATTCCCCTTGTTCGGCTAAGAAATTTTCCTATAAAAAAAGGCACCCGCTTCATTTAGTTGAGCTGAGTTTAGCAAATGTGTTGTCCCCCTTTGGAGGCCCCCTGCCCCCGCTGCGCCTTCGCGTAACCGCTTCGGCAGAGCAAGGCCTGAGTTCATTGTCCTGTTGCAAATTACCTCTGACTCCGGAGGAGTCACCTGTTTATAGAATGCATGATTTGTCGCTTTGGATTCGACCCCGGCCGGGGTCGCATGTTCTCCTATAATGCAATTTTCTATAAACATGAAATCGCTCCTGGTTTTTTCTCGTAGGAACCAGACAGAAACAGTTGTAAAATAAGCCTGGCGGAGAGCAGACCAGACTTAATTTTGATTATCTTTACTAACCATATTTTTAAGTAGATTTAAGCTTTAGAGGTTCAATTTTAGCATAAATAAAGTTATCAGAAGAAATGCAACATTATCTGGAACAGCTTATCGGCGATTTAAGGAGGGCTACCTGGAATGTGCGGCCTCCGCATGAGTTATGGTCGGAATCAGAAGCAGATCCTGATGATGAACTGGAGCTTGAGGATATGTCTTTTGTTGAAAAATACGTATATGGTGAAGAAATTCCGGTGGCGCAAATAACCGGCATTGACCGGGACTATCTTCCTCCTCCTGAAATGCTTTCGGATGAGCAGAAAGCCGTGCTTTCCGTTGAATTGGAGAAAATTCTCGAAGTATTTCATTTTATACTGGATTTTCCGGCAGGCTATCCCATGCATAACCGCTATTCGTATATAAGGAATTTCTGGAACGAAAAGCATGTCCCCCTTTCATTCGGCGAATCTCATATTGAGTTTTGCGATTATGACCAGAACAAGTGTCCTTTTACCGGATATTGTGAAATATGTGATGAAATCGCCAGGCAAATGGAATTTGACAATAAATTCAAGAGTCATGATGATTTTTCCAGTGATCTTTCTGATGATTTATTCGATGATCTTTCCGGTGATTTTTCTGGTTATCTTCCGGATTGGATGACGGATGATGATCCTTTCTAAAGCAAAATCCGTAATACCAAATATGCGAAATCAGAATGTTTATAATTTGAAAAACGTGATGCGGATTTGGCATTGATTTGGATGAATCGAGACATTGTACTAACTTTGTAATTACAAACAGGAAAAAGGGATAGTCATGGAAGTTTCGGTTGTGAAAATAGGAAATTCGAAGGGTATCAGGTTGAGCAAAACATTGCTTGAGAAATACAACATCCGCGATACAGTTGATTTGATAATGGAAAAAGGTCATATTATTATTAAGCCTTTGTCGAAACCAAGAAAGGGATGGGATAAAGCATTTAAAGAAATGGCTGCAAACGGAGATGATCATTTGCTCGTTGATGATGTTTTTGAGGATGAAAATCCTGAAGAATGGAAATAAGACAGTATGAAATCATCCTTGTTAATCTTGAACCTGCAATAGGCAGTGAGATTAAGAAGACAAGACCGTGCGTTGTACTGTCACCCGATGAGATGAACAAGTATTTAAGAACAGTGGTCGTTGCGCCCATGACTACAGGTTCCAAAAATTATCCAACACGAGTTGAGATAAAACATGATAATAAGCTGGGTTGGATAGTTCTTGATCAGGTTAGAACGATTGATAGACAAAGAATGATCCGAACTTTGGGTAAGTTATCAAAACCAGAGATTAAAGAGGTGAAGGCAGTATTAAAAGAAACTTATGTAGATTAACAATCCCGGGTTAGACCCCACGTTCGGCGCAGGCTGTGCCTGCGACGCATATATCTTCCCAGGCTCCCTCCTGAGCTTTGATGTTTTATCACAAATCAGCTCAGACTCCGGAGGAGTCACCTGTTTATAGAATGCATGATTTGTCGCTGCAGGATTCGACCCCGGCCGGGGTCGCATGTTCTCCCATTACGCAATATGCTCCTGGTCGCAAAAGGATATTCGCATATGTAAAAGACATGATTCTTAATCAAGGTATGACCGATATTGATGAGATACTCTACCAGATCTAATTTGCTCATGATTGGCCGCTGGATTAATTAATTTTTGACTGGTCAAAAGGTTTACAAAAGAGCTGCAACCTGCATAACAGACCGATGGAGCTCATAACCGAAGGGAATAACAAAGCTAAGCGTAACCAGACTTCGCCGAGCGATGAAATGATATTGCTGTTATTGTTTAAATTTTTCATGCGTCCGGGTGCTTCGCCCCGAATCCCTTTGTCACTTTTGGCAACAGCGCCAAAAGTAACCAACCTGCCTGCCGGCAGGCAGGAAACGCCGCCCGAAACATGGAGGCGATCGATGTTACATGATATCTTATCCTGACCTTGGTAACCAAGAAGTTGTTCAAAGGGAAAAAGAAGCTGATGATTTTCGATAGGTTCTGATCAGTTACAAAGTATTTCCAGATTATTGTGTAACTTATAATAACCTCACAAGTAATCGTTATAGGAAACCAATTGTCAATTTTAATAATTTAACATTAAAGATGGTGAAAAAATTAATTAACACTTTTATTGTACTAATATTTAGTCTATGCTATAGTATTTGCCTTATTGCACAAGAGCAAAAGGGTATTTCTACTATTAATCAACCTCTCATTTTAGAGGATGTAACGATAATTGATGGAACAGGAAGTTTGCCCCAACCATCTTTAAACATTTTTGTTGAAGACGGGAAAATTACCAGTATTAGCAAAAGGGGAGAAAGAAGATACCCTAAAAACGCTAAAGTGATAAACCTGAAAAACAAATTCATCATTCCCGGCTTAATAGAAATGCATTCGCATTTATATGATGAAGAAGTCTGCAGAACGATGTTGGCTTATGGAATCACGACTATGCGTATTGCAGCAGCGTCTCCGGGAAAAAGTGTAGAAATGAGAAACAGGATTGCATCCGGTGAAGTATTTGGACCAAGGATATTCACCGCTGGTGATTTATTAGATGGTACCGGATCAACTAGTGGCGGCATTCTGGTTAACTCAGAGGAAGAAATTCGTGAAGTTGTCAGAAAGCAGATTGCCACAGGAGTTGACTTTATTAAATTGTATTCATCTCTTACACCGGAATTAGTAAAAGCTGCCGTTGATGAGACTCATTTGCATGGATTAAGGGTTATCGGACACTTAGGCAAGACAAGTTGGACATTTGCTGCCAGCTCTGGGATAGATGCACTTAGTCACAGTGCAATGTCAGGTCCAATATGGGAATTAATTCCAATTGAAAAAAGAGACAGGTTTTATAACTTGTCTTGTCCGATTAATGGTTTTAATCCAGATCTTTTTAAGGAATGGGGAGAAGCCTTTAATATTGATGGTCCTGAAATGACAGAACTCACCAAAGCGCTCGTAAATAATAAAGTAACCGTTGACCCAACCCTTGTTATGATGGAGGCAATGATATGGGGTAATGACTCGTCCTATTTAGATATTATGGAACCGGATTCTTTTTCAAAGGATTTCACTAAAAAATGGAGAAATGGTAAATTACACCCATATACTTCCTGGTGGTCTGATGAGGCTCATCGTAATGCCAAACTTTTATTTCCTACATATCAGAAAATTATAAAACGTTTTTGGGATAATGGAATTCTTTTAACATCCGGTACAGATTTGGGAAATCCATGGCTTTCTCCGGGAGTTTCTTTATATCGTGAATTAGAGTTATTGGTAAATGCAGGCATTCCCGTTTTAGAAGTAATAAAAATAGCGACAAGAAATGGAGCTGAAGCACTTAATATATTACATGAAGTCGGGACTATTGAAGTTGGCAAACAAGCCGATCTGGTAATTCTTAATTCAAATCCTGTCGAAGGAATAAAGAATATTCGTAATATAGAATTCGTTATAAAAAAAGGAGATATTTTTTATCCGGCAAGCCTTTTATCAAAGTAAAGCCCCTTGTTCGGCGCAGGCCTTGTCCATAGCCTTCAAGCAAAGAAATTTTCCTATAGAAAAAGGCACCCGCTTCATTTAGTTGAGCTGAGTTTAGCAAATGCGTTGTCCCCCTTTGGAGGGGGCTGGGGGAGGATTATAGAGTGCATCCAATACTTAGTATTCAAGAATTTTAAGGATATAATGTAAACACGAAAAACAAAATGAATTCATGCAAGTCCACCCCCTGACCCCCGCCAGCGGGGGATATCGCTATGTTCAGCGTTAACCGCTATGATATTGATGCCGCCATATGCAAATGAAAGAATATCAACAATATACATCCTTAGCTTGACGGCTATGGGCTGAGCCTGAGCCTGAGCCGAACCAGGAGACTTCGCCGAGCAGGGTTCGGGACAAAGTTCCGGTGCAATGATTTTATTTTATATGCAGTGAAGCGTTAATTTTTTTGTGTAGTTTTGAAAAACGTACACTTCTTTTTCAAGAAAAACAAACTTAACATAGTAAAACTTATCATGAACATTAAACGCAAAACATTATTATTGGCAGTGAGCTTTGTAATTATAGCAGGATTACAAGCTCAACCAGGCACATCAGGGCGTCCAACGGACGATCGCACTAAACGCGATACTGTCAGGAGCATTGCACCGTACTTCATTAAGGCTACCAAAGCAAAAAAGACACCTGATGCTGATGGATTTATTCAACGTTGGTTACTACTTGAACCAATTAGCAAACCAAACCGCAGCAATACTGTTTTTACAGACACCTACATCAGAACAGAATTTACAAAAGAGTATTTTCCAAATCAGTTTACCGTTCTTCCTAAAGACGGAGAAAAAGTAAAAGTCGGTGATCAGGAATTAACCTGGCATGCATTGGAAAGTCAGGATTTCAATGTTAAAC
>CAZLLD010000111.1:0-8358 GCA_964560225.1 uncultured Bacteroidales bacterium | reverse complement strand
GAAAGCAAACCTTATCCAAAAGGCTTGATTCATGTTGCCAGTTTTACTATATTTGGTAAGAAGGAGAAAAAATGCTGTTGCTGCGGATAGATACAAGATACAAGATCCAAGATCCAAGATCCAAGATCCAAGATAATTAGGTAACAACAAATAAATACAAACAATATGAAATCGTTAACGAACAAGAAAAAAGCGCCGAAAAAGCAGAAGGTAGCGCAATGCTGTGCCAAAACCTCAAAAATCGTTGCCGGTTGCCACGACTGACCCATCCATGAAAGATGAATCTTTCGAAGCATAATATTATCTCAAAAGTTCATCAATCCGACGATTACTTCATTGTCAATGCACTTTCCGGAAATGCTGATTTACTTTCAGCGGAAGAAGTAAGGGAAGTTTCTGACAACAGGGTGCTGAATAATCCCGAATTTATTGAAAAAGGATACGTTGTTGATCCTGATGAAGAGGAAAAACGTTTCCGGCTCAGGTATCTTGATTTTCTGGATTCGCGTGATACCGATGAGATTCAGCTCTTTTACGCTCCCACCTATGAATGCAACTTTGCCTGTTCATACTGCTATCAGGAAGGATATCCCAAAGGCAGTAAAGATAACAGTGAAGAGGTAGCTGATTCGTTTTTCCGTTATGTGCATGAGCGGTTTGCAGGAAGGAAAAAATACATCACACTTTTTGGAGGTGAGCCCCTGATGGGCAGCATCAGAAACAGGCAATTCCTCGAATATTTCATCGACCGGTGCAATGAGTATGGTCTGGAGCTGGCTGTAGTGACCAATGGCTATAACCTGGAGACCTTTGTCCCCTTGTTGTCAAAAGCATCCATTCGTGAAGTACAAGTCACGCTTGATGGTCCTGAAGTTATTCACGACGCCAGGCGCCCGCTAAAAGGAGGGCGGGGAACTTTCACCCGCATCATTGCCGGCATTGATGCCACACTTAAAGCAGGAATTTCTGTGAACCTGAGGGTTGTGCTTGACAGGGATAATATGAAAGCCTTACCGGAACTGGCGGCATTCACCATTAAAAAGGGATGGGCCGGTCATCCGCAGTTTAAAACCCAGCTGGGCAGAAATTATGAATTGCATTATTGTCAGTCTCAGCAAACCAGGCTTTATTCCAGGCTGGAATTGTATAAAGACCTTTTCAACCTGATCAGGGAGTCTCCGGAAATCTTAACATTTCACAAACCGGCTTATGCTGTTTCCCGGTTTTTGTTCGAGAATGACGAATTGCCCGATCCGCTTTTCGATTCCTGTCCCGGTTGCAAGACTGAATGGGCATTTGATTATACCGGAAAAATATACTCTTGTACCGCTACTGTCGGAAAACCTGGAGAAGAGCTGGGTACTTTCTGGCCGCAGGTAACCTTAAACAGTGAACAGGTTGAATTATGGCAGCAACGCGATGTGCTTAGCATAAGCGCATGCAATTCGTGCAACCTGAGGCTGGTTTGCGGAGGCGGATGCGCGAGTGTAGCCTATAACCGCGATAAGCAGTTGCATGCACCTGATTGCCGGCCTGTGAAAGAGCTGATGGAACTGGGATTTGCGTTGTACGGAAACAAGCTGTAAACCCTTCCTCGATGGTGGGCAGGCTGTTGTGTTTTATGTCAACCCATTATCAAATGAAAATGTATTAAAGAATTCAATTCTTTTTTGAAACATTAATTCAAGCATATGAAAGAAATCGTATCGTCAGATTTTGAAAAAGAGGTGTTGCAGGCAGATAAGGTTGTACTCGACTTCTACTCTTCGGAATGTCCCCCTTGTGAGGCACTGGCTCCAAAGTTTGAATCGCTGGCCTCCATATATGGTGACGACATCAGGTTTCTGAAAGTTTTCAGGCAACAGAACCGTGACCTGGCAGAACAACTTGGTGTTTATGGCTCTCCGACCCTTATCTTTTTCGAAAAGGGCAGGGAAGTGGGTATCCGGTTAACCGGTGGCATCAAAAGATCGGAAATCATGCACAACCTCGATTCCATGATCCCGGCAGAAAAGGCTGCTGCCATTAAGAGCCGGTTAAAGCCTTATGTAAACCATTATGATGCAGCCATTATTGGCAGCGGTCCGGGCGGCCTTACCGCAGGATTGTACCTTTGCCAGGCCCGCGTCAATACAGTATTGATTGATACCGGTTTGCCGGGCGGGCATGTCAGCCTTACGCACCAGGTATCCAATTACCCGGGATTTATTGATCCGCAACCAGGATACATGCTCTCACACAACATGTCGGAACAGACCAAAAAATGTGGCAGCGTATTCAGGGCCGCTGTTGATGTTACCCGGGTTGATCTTGAACAAAAAGAGATAGTGATTGACGAGTATGAAACCATCAGGGCAAAAAAGATCATCATAGCCACCGGAACTTCTCCCAATTATCTGAATGTTCCGGGGGAAAAGGAGTATAAAGGCAAGGGTATTTCCTATTGTGCCACCTGCGACGCCAAGTATTACGCCGATAAGGAGGTGATCGTTATTGGCGGGGGTAATTCCGCAGTCGAAGAAGCCGAGTTCATCACCAAATTTGCATCAAAGGTTACCATGGTGCATCAGTTCGATAAGTTCCAGGCCAACAAGCAGGCCCAGGAGAAATTACTGGCCAGTCCCCGGGTGCAGGTGCTGTACCGGCATGAGCCAAGATCTTTCTCACGTGTTGGAGATAAGATGATCGTGGTGGTGGAAGATCTGGCAACAAAACAAAACAAGGAACTTGCGGCGGATGGGGTGTTTATTTTTGTGGGTATGAAACCCAATATCGAAATTTTTGGCGGAAAACTTGAACTCGATAACTGGGGTTACCTGAAAACAGATGAGGATATGCGTACCAACCTGAAGGATGTATATGCCGTGGGCGATGTGAGAAGCAAAAAGTACCGTCAGATCACTACAGCCATTGCCGACGGCACTATCGCCGCCATCAGCATCACCAGGGAGCTTGATAATTAAAACAATTGAGTTGTTTGAACCAAATTCGGCCTTGCTTGTTTAATGGTTAGAAGTAAGTCTTTAACAATTTAAACAAGTAAACTATGAAACTGCAAATATTAAAAAGCTTATTATTATCATCTTTGGTTTTATTCAGCCTTTCGGCATATTCTGAGGCGGGCTCAAAAAAAACCACTGCGAAAAAGGTTGCCGTTAATACCGACGAGAGCCGTGTTGACTGGATCGGCAAGAAGCCTACAGGGGAGCATGACGGATTTATAAAACTGTCTGAAGGATCGGTTCATCTGGTTGGAAATGATATTGCCGGCGGATCGTTTGTAATTGACATGAATTCAATAGTCAATCTCGATCTGAAGGATGAAGGCATGAACAACAGGCTGGTTGGACATCTGAAATCAGCTGATTTCTTTGATGTGGAAAAGTATCCTACTGCCAGTTTTGTGATTACCAGGGTAAGCAGGTTGAAAAGTACTGCCACCGGTGCTGCAAAAATGACCCACAGGATTGAAGGAAACCTGACCATGAAAGGCATTACAAAGCCCGTCACCTTCGATGCCAGCGTGAATGTGACCGGAGGCAAACTGTCGGCCACCACGCACTCATTTGTCATCAACCGTACCTTATGGAATGTCAACTACCAGTCAAAATCCATCTTCGCCGGACTGAAGGATCAGTTTATCAACGACGACATCACACTTTCCGTGAAGCTTGCCTCTGATTGATTTCTTTACATCAAACTTTATTACCGATAAAACCAGACAAATCATGTTCTCAGAAGAGGCATGATTTGTCGTTTTTGATTTGCCCAATTATCTTACATTTGCGAATTCCTTCTATGCGTCATTCGCGTTCGGGAAATTTCATAACAACTCAGTATGGTCAACAGGGAAGAATTTGCAAACGCACTTATACATGGTTTAGGCGCTGTATTATTTATAGCCGCCGCTCCGTTTTTATTCTACAATCTGAGCTCCGTTGGTGACCAGAAGGCTGCTTTACCGGTTCTGATTTATGTGGTGTGCCTGTTATTCACCTATTTTGCATCGACCATATATCACGCGGTTACCACGCCCGATTACAAAAAGACGTTGAGGATTCTTGACCATGTCAGTATCTTTTTATTGATCGGAGGCACCTTTACCCCCATTGTTTATTTCAACATGGTTTCCTGGAACGGATGGCCCTTTCTGATTGCTTTCTGGAGTACGATGATAGGCGGGGTTGTTTTTAAGATTTTTTTCACCGGCCGGTTCAAACTGGTGAGCACACTTATATATATCGGAGTGGCCTGGTTCGGTGCCATGATGGCTGCCCCGATTGTAAGAAATATTCCCAAACCTGTTCTTATTTATATCATTGCAGGAGGTCTTTTCTATACCTCCGGAACTGTTTTCTACATGCAGAAACGAATGAAGTTCAACCATGCGGTTTGGCACCTTTTCGTTCTTGCAGGCAGCCTTCTGCATTTTTACGCCGTATTGCTCCAGGTGAAAAGTTTATAGCTTTCCTGATATCAATCAGCTTTTACCCTCTTTTTTTCTGTTTTATTTGGCCTACTTTGCTTAAATTTAAAACAGGAACAATCCTTGATTATTAATGACAGAACAGGAAGAGAGACAGCATCTTCGTGATGAGATAGAAAGGCTGAAAAAGGAGAATCTTTCATTTCAGAGCAATGATAAGATGTTTCAGGCCCTTGTTGAAACTGCCGTGGGCGATATCGGGGAGGCGTATTTCAACAATATTGTCATCAAACTCTCTGAATGGCTCAACGCCGAGTGTGTTATTATTGGTCAGATGACCGGAAATAACGTGGTTGAAGGATTTCCCATGTACCTTGACGGAAAGATTATTCATGGGTTCACTTACGAGCTGCAAAATACACCTTGTGATCTCACTTCAAAAAAAGGATACTGTATATATCCTGAGAATGTGATTGATTCATTTCCAAAATCCAAGGACCTGCTGGAACTGAATATTGAGGGTTACATGGGGACGGCGCTGTACAATAAAAACGGGGAACCCAACGGAATCCTTTGTGCCATGTCCAGAAAGAAGTTGGATCTTCCCCTGCAGGCCGAAAAGATCATGAAAATTGTGGCAGCCAGAGTATCGGCTGAAATAGAAAGGATCAAGGCTCAGAAAGCACTTCAGATATCCGAGGAGAAACTGAGGGCCGCCAATGCTTCCAAGGATAAACTCTTTTCAATTATTGCGCACGACCTGAAGAGTCCGTTTAACGCCCTGATCGGTTTCAGCCGGGTTTTGCTGAAACACCTGAAAGAGCGTGACATTGAGGTAATAGACAAGTATGCCAACATCATTCATGATGTAGCCGTTCAAACGCACCGTTTGCTCGAAAACCTGCTTGAGTGGTCGGTGGTTCAGACCGACAGAAATACTTTTGCACCGGTGAAGTTCAACCTTTCGGAATTATTTGCCGAGGTAATCGGTTTATATAAAAATCAGGCACGACAAAAGGGAATTACCCTGACGCCTGCCATAAAACCTGATATTGAAATGTTTGCCGACAGAAATATGGTGACAACCATATTGCGGAATCTGATTTCCAATGCCGTCAAATTTACAAGAAGTGGCGGTTTGATTACGGTATCAGGAATTGCACAGGATGACAATATCAAAGTTATTGTTGCGGATACCGGTGTAGGTATTACTAAAGATCATCTTGAAAAGATTTTTTCGATTGATACAAGAATAACTACCGCAGGAACGGGTAACGAAAGGGGTACCGGTTTGGGGTTGGTTCTTTGCAAAGATCTTGTTGAAAAACACAAAGGCCGGTTATGGGTTGAAAGCGAAGAAGGCGTGGGTAGCAAATTTTTCGTCACCATTCCGCTAAACGGGAATCACTGATCAGAAAACAGGATGGATTCGCAGGATTTACTGTTTATGGGAACTCCGGTATGAGATCCTCACAGCACATTATGCTTAAGGTATTCCAGGTGTTTCATCACATACCTGATTTCACCCCAGGATACACTATCACCCAGGGCTGCTTTCAGGGGGCTTAATTTCTGTTCATCGCTGTCGTCAACATGAGCTGTTATCATTTCAACCACTTCAGGTCTTACCAGTTCGTTGACGGGGATCAGCCCAAGGCCTATACAGTGTGCCAGGTGCCCCTCAACTGTTGAAACGGCCATGTTTCGTTCCCGGGCAATCTGATCCACCGACTTTCCGGATTTATAGAGTTCCAGGCTCTGTGCCCTGGAATCAACTTTTGGTTTCTTTTCTTTGGGTTTGGATCGGGGTGTGGTGATTGGAATTGCTTCAATCTCCTTTTCATTGCAATAGGCCTCGATCATTTGCAGAATTTCTGCGCCATAATTGTCAAGCTTTTTCTTGCCCATGCCTTTCACCTTCTTCAAATCAGTTTCAGACCGGGGCAGGAAACCGGCCAGGGTAACCATGGTTGCCTGTTGCAATACCATATAATGGGGCAGGTTGGTTTCCCGGGCTTTCTGATCGCGCCATGCCTTAATACGGCTATACAACACGGGATGCCTGATTTCACCCGCAGGTTCTTCAGCTACTTTTACCGGCCTGGATTTTTGTGCCGGCAGTTCAATAGCTGTTTTGGCCTTTGTCTCAAGCAGGTCGTACACCCTGAATCCTGCTTTAACCGAATCGAGACAGGCAATTTTGATCAGCACTTCCTGTTTCAGTTTTGTCAGCGCCTCGGTAAGCGAATTTCTGACCGTCTTGTTGTCGGTTTCCAGGGTAATTTCTTCCAGCACACCGTGCATTGCTTCGGCCGTCTTTTCTGAAAAGTAATTGCAGGCCTTATTCAGCCTTTCCTGTAACTGTATGTTGGTCTCTGCATCTTCCTGCAGGCTCATGAAATATTTCAGCTGCGGATAAAATTTCGATGATACGTCAACAAGATCGGTTTTCACCGCTGCGGTAGTTTTTTCAAGAACTGATTTCAGGTTACCCGCAATGCTTTCCTGGTGCGAGTCGTTAATTTTTAAACAGTAATGAAGATTTTTCAATATGCTGCTGAAGTCGAAAAGCCCCATAAGCAACATCTGCTGGTATTCCTGCCTCGACCTCGACAGCATATTCCGGTCAGGCTGGTTCTGTTCTGCCTCACGGACAAAACCTGATACCGTGGCATCGCTAATGATCCCGTGCTGGTTGATCTGGCTGCTCAAAACAATTCCTTCCAATGTGCGGCACCTGCTCAAGGCCACATAAACCTGCCCATGTGCAAATGCAGCACGTGCATCAATGATCACTTTATCAAAGGTCAGTCCCTGGCTTTTATGGATGGTGATCGCCCAGGCAAGCTTCAGGGGATACTGAACAAAGGTTCCGACAACTGTTTCTTCAATCTCTTTGGTTTCTTCATTCAGCGAATATTTCATATTCTGCCATTCTGCCCTGGTGACCTGTATAGGTGCCTCATCCCCGGGGCAATCCACAACAATGGTATCTTCATCAAAATCAATTATTTTACCAATTTTTCCGTTATAATAAAGTTTATCCCTTGAAATATCGTTCTTGACAAACATTACCTGGGCCCCGGTTTTCAGCAGCAATTCCCTTGCGGTGGGATAGGCATATTCCGGGAAGTCATCCCTGATGACTGCTTCAAAGGCGCGAACCTTCCCGGGAAGACGATCAAGTTTTGCACTGTTGATAGCCTGTGCCTGTGAATTATGGGTTGTTAAGGTGATATAACCTTCATCGGAACCCTTGGCGAAATGCGGATCATATCTGCCGTTCAGCAAAGCAAGTGATTGCGGATCAAGCCGGCTATCACGAATTTGATTGAGAAGGCTGATGAATTGCTGATCCTGCTGCCGGTATATGTGTTTCAATTCAATGGTAACATAGTCGGTGCTCCTGAGCGCCATGCTTCCAAAGAAGAAGGCGGTGTCGTAATACCGGTCAAGAATTTCACGATCTTCATCTTTTACCACGGGGGCCAGTTGCTGCAAATCGCCAATCATCAGCAATTGAATACCCCCGAACGGCCGGTCGCGTTCTTTATGCCTGCGCAGGATCGCATCCACGGCATCAAGCAAATCGGCCCGAACCATGCTGATCTCGTCAATCACAACAAGGTCGAGGCTTTTGATGATGTTGATCTTTTCGCGGCTTAGTTTGAAATATCCCGATTCAACAGGTGCTGGCTGATACGGGTGTCTTTCACCGATGTAATGAGCGGGGATGTGTGGATGGAAAGGCAAACCAAAAAAAGAATGAATGGTGACACCACCCGCGTTGATGGCGGCAACACCCGTGGGCGCCACCACAATCATGCGCTTGGGTGATTTCTTTCTGAGGTTGTGCAGGAAAGTGGTTTTTCCTGTGCCGGCCTTGCCTGTGAGAAAAATGTTGCGGTTGGTATACTGAACAAAATCGAAAG
>CAZLLD010000110.1:0-8509 GCA_964560225.1 uncultured Bacteroidales bacterium | reverse complement strand
CAAATATAGTAAAACTGGCAACATGAATCAAGCCTTTTGGATAAGGTTTGCTTTCTTCAAGTACAGAGATTTCTGTAAATCCGGCTTCATTCAGCGTATTCATATATTCCTCACGGGTAACCGCGCCTGCCCAGCATTCCGAAACGGCAACCGGATCATTGCGGTATTGTTCAGGTACAGGTTCAGTTGAATAGATGTCGCTGACAACAAATCTTCCGCCGCCTTTCAAAATGCGGTGTATTTCTTTCCAAACCTTTAGTTTGTCAGAGGCATGATTGATGGTGCAGTTGGAAATGACCAAACCGGCAATGCCACCCGGGATAGCTATACTTTCCAGATCTGACCGGACAAAACTCACGTTGGTTATACCAAGTTTTTTGGCATTGCTCCGGGCAGTTTCCAGCATGCCGTCGGAAATATCAACCCCGTATACAAAACCATTCGCACCGACTGTTTCTGCCATTCTCAATGCATCGGTTCCGCGACCGCTGCCCAGGTCAACACAGCATTCTCCCGGCTGTGGTTCGGCGTAATTGATGGCTCCGCCGCACGAAAGGCAACACGATTGTTCCGCCAATCCGGAATAACGTATATTAATTGAAGATGTATCCATCCGTTCAAATTTTTGCAAATATATGTATTTATTTATATATGTCTATTTATTGGTAGCTTTTTTTATGCTGATGCTAGAACGTCAGCGTAAAGACGGTTTCCACGCCGGGTTCGGAGTGGGCGGTAATGGTGGCATTGTGCAGTCGGAGAATTTGCTTGGACAGGCTCAGGCCAATTCCCGAGCCCGATGGTTTTGTGGTAAAGAAGGGGATGAAGATTTTATCGAGCACATCTTTAAGAATACCCGGCCCGTTATCGATTACCTGAAGCGTGATGCGACCTCGTTTATTCATATAGGCAATTAGCTGAATGCTGCCGTTGGGATGATTGCCGAGTGCATGGATGGAATTTTTGAGCAGGTTGATCAGCACCTGTTCAATCAGCTGATCGTCTACGGTGAATTCAAGGCTGTCAGGTTCAACCTCCGAGCGAAATGCAATGCCGCACCTCCTGATTTCTTCTTCCATCAATTTCTCGATGTTGTCTAAAATTTCTTTGACGCGGCACTGCCTGAAGTTGGGCTTGGGTATGCGGGTCAGGTTCCTGTAAGTATTGACGAAATATAAAAGGCCGGTGCTGCGTTTGTTGATCGTTTGCAGCGCTTCCTGAATTTCATTTACCGATTCGCGGTCAATCTTCAATTCATCATGGCCATTTTCCTGAACCATTCCTTTCAACATCAGGTCAAGCGTTGATGAAAGAGAGGCGATCGGGGTAATGGAATTCATGATCTCATGGGTAAGCACCCGGATCAGTTTCTGCCAGGCTTCTGTTTCCTGCTCTTCCAATACATTCTGAATATCCTTGATGGTGACCAGGTAAATCAGCTTGTCCTTGATTTTGATGGTCGTCGCATAGATTGCCAGTTGCAGAAAATCATCCTCATATTGCACCTTGACCAGTTTGTTCTCTCCGGGTTTGATGGTCAGCAGTGTATTGACGAGTTCCTGACTCAATGGCTCAAGCACCTTGATGTTTTTCATGCTGGCCATTTGAAACAGCTTCTTGGCAGTTTTATTGATCAGTTCAATGTTGCCGTCAGCCGTGTAAGCGATGACACTTACGTCAATATTTTGTACAATGGTCTGCAGGTAATGGAAACTCTCTTCTTTTTCAGCACGAACCTTCTGAAAATCGAGCATCACCTCATTAAATGCCTTGTTCAGCTCATTAAAAGTACCGCCCATGCCTTCGATCTGAAAGGAACGGGTAAATTCGGAAAACCGGATCGACTGCAGAAAACTGGTGAGTTCCCGGTTGGTTTTGTCGATAAAACGGATCAGTGAGGTAACCTGTACAATAATCAGCACTGCCAGAATGACAGGAGCAATGTAATAGTCGTGTTTGCGGAAATAATAGAATAACAGGAAGATTGTCAGCACCAGCAGGATGACACGAATGATAATATTGATCCTGTAATTTTTAAAACCCATATTTTTCCATCCTTCTATACAAGGAAGTTCTTGTAAGACCCAATTCCTGCGCTGCCTGGGAAATATTGCCCTGGTTTTGCTTCATCACCTTTTCAATCACTCTTCTTTCGATCTCGTCGAGATTATAGGTATCGAATTCGAGATCACCCGACTTTTGCCTTGGAGGCGACAGGATGAAATCATCGGGCTCAAGTGAAGGCGTTTCAGTCATGATGACCGCCCGCTCAATGGCATGCTGTAATTCGCGCACATTTCCGGGCCATGCGTAATGCATCAGTTTCTTCAATGCGGCAGCCGTTATTCCGCGCAGGGATTTCCGGTACTTTTTGGAGTAAATTTTAAGAAAGTGATTGGAAAGCAGTTCAATATCATCACCTCTTTCACGCAAAGGGGGGAGGTGAATTTCGATTGTATTGATCCTGTAGAGCAGGTCCTGCCTGAACAGGCTGTTGTTTACCGATTCATACAGGTCGCTGTTGGTAGCGCAGATCAACCTGACATCCACGGTCACCGGCCGGTTTGCGCCAACCCTGGTCACCTCACGTCTTTCTATCACGGTAAGAATTTTCGATTGCAGTGCCAGGGGCATGTTTCCGATTTCGTCCATGAAGAGGGTTCCCCGGGATGCTATTTCGAATCGGCCCGGTTTCTCTTTTTTGGCATCGGTAAAAGCACCTTTTTCATGTCCGAAAAGCTCACTCTCAAAAAGGGTATCGCTTAACGAGCCCAGGTCAACGCTGATGAACACCTCGTCACGCCTGGGCGAATTGCGGTGCAGTGCCCGCGCCACCAATTCCTTGCCGGTTCCGTTTTCACCGAGGATCAGTACATTGGCGTCGGTTTTGGCAACCTTATTGATGGTGTTGAACACTTCCTGCATCCGCGGAGAGCTGCCGATGAAATCAACAAAGGGCTGATCCATTACGTCGCTCATCTCCTTTTGCCGGGCACGAAGTGCTGTAGCTTCAAGTCGCGATCTCCGCAGCTTTATCGAAGAGGATATGGTGGCAAGCAGTTTTTCATTCTGCCAGGGCTTCAGCACAAAATCGGTGGCGCCTGATTTAATTGCCTTTACAGCCCGCTCGGCATCGCCATACGCAGTAATAAATACCACAATGGCCTGAGGATCTATTTCCAGGATACGCCCGAGCCAGTCAAATCCTTCCTGGCCACTGATGGCATCCTTATTGAAGTTCATATCCAGGAGGATCATGTCGAAATCCTCCCTGGCCATCAGCTCAGGAATTTTTTCAGGGGAATTCAGGGTGACTAACTTCTCGACATGAGGCTTCAGAAGCAATTTAAGCGAAAACAATATATCCTCATTGTCATCTACTGCCAGTATGGTCCCGGTCTTTTCTGTCATGTTACTAGGATTTTGATGCCACAACAAAAATAAAGAATTAGTTTGTAATTCATCAGCATTTCAAAACGCTTAATTTTAAGCATAAGCGGACATCAAACTGTTCGTTTTCGTACTATGGGTGTTTCAATTTTATACACTCAGGTTGAAAACTTATTGCTTGAGTTTTAAATAAAATATTGTATTTTAACCATTTATTGCGATTGGCATAATTAGTGTTAAATCTCATACTAATTATTTTGAACAAAATTTTTCAGCCTTTATGAGCAGTATGGATCGAAAAATAGAAAAAAAGAAATTTGGCAAAAAACAGATTTGGTTGAGTATTGCAGCTCTTTTAGTTTTGCTGGTGATCTTCCAGATTATTTTTGGCGACAAGAGTTCCAAGTTAAATGTTGAACAGGACAAGATAACTGTTGGCAAAGTTCAACACGGAAAATACCAGGATTATATTTCGGTAAACGGTACCGTGGAACCCATTCAAACGGTTTATCTCGATGCAGTTGAATCTGGCCGGGTCGACAAAATACTTATTGAAGAAGGCACACGGGTTAAAAAGGGAGATGTGATTATTACCCTGAGCAATTATAATCTCTTGCTTGAGATATCAAGCAATGAAGCTGATGTTGCAAGAGCTGTGAACGATCTTAAGACCGCACGAATCAGCCTTGAGAACCAGAATCTGCAAACACGTTCCAATATTCTTGAGCTTCAATACAGGTTAAAAAAACTGGAACGCCAGTTAAACAACAATCAGAAACTGATTAAGGATAATCTGATATCTAAAGAAGAATTTGAATACAGCAAGGAACAATACGAAGAAACCAAAATCAAGCTTGATCTGCAGAAACAAAAGTACGTCCGCGATTCTGTTTACACAATTACACGCTTAGCTACCGATGAGGAGTCCATACAGCGTATGCAGCAGAATCTCAATATCACGCGAAGAAGACTTGACGATCTCAATATAAAGGCGCCCGTAGATGGTGAGCTTGCCACCCTGAATCCGGAAGTCGGTCAGGTCATTAATTACGGAACGCGCGTAGGTACCATAAATATACTTGATTCATATAAAATACGTGTTTTGATTGATGAACACTATATCACCCGGATCAGTCGCGGACTTCCTGCAGATTTTGATTTTGCCGGAAGAAAAAACCTGTTGCAGATTGTCAAGGTATATCCGGAGGTTCAAGGTAGTACATTTGCGGTAGATATGAAATTTACAAGTCAGATTCCGAAACAAATCAGAATCGGGCAAACTGCCCGAATTCATCTTGAACTGGGTGAGTCGGAAGAAGCCCTGCTGTTGCCCAGAGGCGGTTTTTATCAAAGCACAGGCGGACAGTGGGTTTATGTGATTGATAAATCGGGAGAATATGCCAAAAAACAAACTATCAGACTGGGTCGGTTCAATCCCCGGTATTATGAAGTACTTGATGGTCTGAAGGCGGGTGACCAGGTAATCATCTCCGATTATGAAAATTTTGGTGATGCCGACAAACTGATATTGAAGAAATAAACAGAAAACAAACAATAACCCAATATTACATATGATTAAAACAACTGATCTGGTAAAGGTTTTCCGCACCGACGAGGTGGAAACCACTGCACTGAATAAAGTGAACATTACCATTGAAAAAGGTGAATTCGTTGCCATCATGGGTCCTTCGGGCTGCGGAAAGTCAACCCTGCTGAACATTTTGGGACTGCTGGATACGCCCACTGCAGGCCAGTATTTCTTTAACGGCGAAGAGGTTGCCGGTTATAGAGAAAAACAGCGTACCAACCTGAGAAAAGGCAATATCGGTTTTGTATTTCAGAGCTTCAACCTGATTGATGAACTCACGGTTTACGAAAACGTTGAATTGCCTTTGCTGTATCTGAAGGTTTCTGCTGCCGAGCGCAAAAAGAAAGTTGCAGAAGTACTTGAGAGAATGAAAATCACCCACCGCAAAAAACATTTTCCCCAGCAATTGTCAGGTGGACAGCAACAGCGTGTGGCAATAGCCCGGGCTGTGGTTACCAGGCCTCAGCTCATACTGGCCGATGAGCCAACGGGTAACCTCGACTCAGCCAACGGAGAAGAAGTGATGAGCCTGCTTACTGAACTGAATAACGAAGGGACAACCATCATCATGGTAACCCACTCGCCTTCAGACGCCGACAAAGCACACCGGATTGTGCAGCTGTTCGACGGTCATATTGTCACTGAAAATATCCGACAAATACTTTAAAAATCAAATCATGAAAGAGATCTGCATCCCAATTCCGTACCTCAAGGCACAGGAGATTGCCGATGTTGAGGTTTCGGTTGCCGGTCAGAAGCTGCAGTACAGCTTCAGGGTTGAATCGTTTCCCTGGGAAGTGGATGATGAGTTCTCATCGCTCACCGACCCGCTGGAACGGTCACTGGCCCGGATTTATAAACTGAAAAGTGCCATTGAGGGTTATGACAAGGCATGGGAACTGATTCAAATCTTCAACCCCGATGAGCATGCCGATCACATTCATGTGTTGTACCGGAAAAAACTAAATAAATAGCATTTGAAACAAACTAATATCGCCTTTGTATGAAAAAAGTAATTGGATTCCTGTTTTTCCTGCTCTTGTTAAGTCATGCACCTGTTGAAGCGCAAAAAGCCTGGTCGCTTGAGGAATGCATAAACTATGCCATTGAAAACAACCTGCAGGTAAAGCGTCAGGAGCTAAATGTGAAGTATAATCAGAATAATTTTGCCCAGTCCAAATTTAACGCGTTACCAAATCTCAATGCAGGTGTCAGACATGGCTATACCGATGGAAGCGGACAGTATATTGTTAATAATAAACCAGTTGCGAATGACGTATGGACCGGGAGCGCCTATGTGAGCAGTTCATTGAATCTATTTAACGGATTTCAGACCATCAGCGATATTAAACAGAAAAAGTACCTGTTTCTGCAATCAGAGTCAGATCTTCAGAAACAGCAAAATGATATTGCTATTGCAATAGCAAATGGGTATCTGACAGTCTTATTTGCCAAAGAGCTTAAAGAAGTTGCGGAAAGTAAGCTGGGTGTTACTGCACTTCAAACGGAAAGAACCAAGAAAATGCTTGATGTTGGGAATGTAGCTCAGGGAGAATTTTTGCAAATAAAAGCGCAGGAAGCCAATGACAAAACCAGTGTGATCAATGCAAAAAATGACCTTGAAATTGCCTTGCTGAATCTGACTCAATTGCTTGATCTGGATTCAACAGCCGGTTTTGATATCGTTGTTCCGCAAAGCATTGAAGTGGAATTGCTCGCGCTTCCGGAATCCGTTCAGGACATTTATAATGCCGCATTAAACAGTTTGCCTCAGATCAAAAGTGCAGAGTATGCCCTAAAAAGTTCCGAACAACAATTGAAGAAATCTTGGGGAATGTTAAGTCCCAGTTTCAATCTGGATGGAAGTCTTAGCAGCGATTATCAAAAAGTTCCTGATCTTCCGGCTGATACGTATTTTAAGCAACTTAACGATAATCCACGCAAAAGTATTGGACTTAGTGTGAATATTCCCATTTTTAATCAATTGCAGGTAAAAAACAGCATCAGCAATTCGAAATTGCAGGTAAAGGATTACAAATATCAGCTTGATTTGGCAAAAATGGCACTTTATAAAGAAGTTCAACAGGCACATGCCGATGCCACCGCTGCTCGTGAAAAGTATTATTCCAGCGTAGAAGCCGTAAATTACAACGAAGAAGCTTTCAAATATACCAGCCAGAAGATGGAGGTGGGACTTGTAAATTCTGTTGATTACAATGTTGCCCAGAATAACCTGATCAGCGCCAAGTCGAACATGCTGCAGGCCAAGTACGAGTACATCTTTAAACTGAAAATACTGGATCTGTATATGGGCAAGCCCATTACGCTTTAGTTCATTGATATGGGTTAGGTTGTTGCCAGGTGTGGATTTCCGCACCTGGTTTTTTTACCTCACCCCTGCCCCTCTCCTAAAGGAGAGGGGTTGGGAATGAGGTTGAACGCATTCCAGATATCTCTGATTTTCCGGCGGAATTACAAATTCCGCCGAGCGCATCGCATTGAGAGACAAATAGAAACGCTGAGCGTAGTTGCAAACTACGCCTAGCTCATTGTAATTAATATCTGATTTTTACGCTAAGCGTAGTCTCCGGACTACGCTCATTTATAGACTTTCTACAGAGTCTCATTCGGGTCGTGGTTAAACGCATTCCAGATATCACCCTCCGGCACCTCTGCCACGATTTCAACTTCTTTTTTTGTTACCGGGTGAACAAACCTGATTTTTCTTGCATGCAGGCTGATGCCTCCGTCGGGGTTGGACCGGGGAAAACCGTATTTCAGGTCGCCTTTAATGGGACAACCGATATGTGCCAGTTGCGCCCTGATCTGGTGGTGCCTGCCGGTTTCAAGATCCACTTCAAGCAGGTAATAGTTATCCGACTTACTGATAACTTTATAGCTCAAAGCCGCTTCTTTGGATCCGGCTTTGGCGCCTTCGTTACAATAGGATTTGTTCTGTTTGGCATTGCGAACCAGGTGATGCACCAGGCGGTCTGATACCTTCGGCGGCTTGTTTTTAACAACAGCCCAATAGGTTTTGCTGATCTTTCCTTCGCGAAACAGGGTGGTCAGGCGGGTCAGTGCCTTGCTGGTTCGGGCAAACAGCACGGCCCCGGTAACCGGCCGGTCGAGCCGGTGCACCACTCCCAGGAAGACCTCACCGGGCTTTCCGTATTTTTCTTTGATGTAAAGTCTGATTTTGTCATCAAGCGACAGATCTCCTGTGGCATCTTTCTGCACCAAATCATGCGCGGTTTTATTCACCGCGATGATGTGGTTGTCCTCGAATAATATGTTCAGGGGTTCGGGCATGGAGAAAAGAAAATTTGATAATTTGATAATTTGATAATTTGATAATTTGATGATGTGATAATTCTCAGATTGTCCAGCCATCTATCTTAAGCCTGGTTGCCGAATTTTCAAATTGCCGAATTTTCAAATTTTCAAATTAATATTGTTCTTTTTCATTCGGAAATTCCAGGTTCTTCACATCGGTAATGTAATTGTTTACCGCACTGGTTATTTCCTGGT
>CAZLLD010000109.1:0-8517 GCA_964560225.1 uncultured Bacteroidales bacterium | reverse complement strand
GTTTACCCCAACCTGCTTTCTTATCCTGCAACCAAAACCCAACAAATTGCGGGGGTCATACAGCCCGGAAAACAGCCTTTTGACTGGGATGACCAGGACTATTCACCACCCGCTGACAGCAATCTGGTTATTTATGAACTCCTGATCCGTGATTTTGTTACTACACATGATATCAAAGATGTAGCTGCCAAACTCGACTACTTGCAAACTCTGGGCGTAAATGCTATTGAGCTGATGCCCTTCAGTGAATTTGAAGGCAACAGCAGCTGGGGCTATAACCCTTCATTCTATTTTGCAACTGATAAATACTATGGCACCGGCAATGATTTCAAAGAATTCATACAGGAATGCCACAGCCACGGCATGGCCGTGATCATGGACATCGTGCTGAACCATGCTTTTGGTCAGAATCCCATGGTGCGTATGTATTTCAATGCTGCAACAGGTAAACCCACGGCAGATAATCCGTGGTTTAACGAAACCAGTCCGAATACCGCCTACAGCTGGGGTAACGATTTCAACCACGAGTCCCCGGCCACGCAATACTTTGTGGAAAGGGTGGTGGAATACTGGCTCAGTGAATACAAAGTAGATGGTTTCCGTTTTGACTTCACCAAAGGTTTTACCAACACTCCGGGTGACGGCAGTGCTTACGATGCACCACGCATTGCCAT
This sequence comes from uncultured Bacteroidales bacterium, assembly GCA_964560225.1. GTDB lineage: Bacteria > Bacteroidota > Bacteroidia > Bacteroidales > UBA10428 > UBA5072. Next base: position 7,843 of record CAZLLD010000109.1, on the reverse strand, counting down.
TCTGAAAAGAATTTATGATCAGGTGAAATCGGTGAACCCTGACGCCTATATGATATGTGAGCACTTTGCCCCCAATAACGAGGAAGAGGAGCTTTCAGATTACGGCATGCTCATCTGGGGCAACAGCAATTACAATTACAACCAAGCCACCATGGGCTACCTCGACGGTTCCGATTTCTCCTGGTCGTCCTACAAGGCCAGGGGCTGGAAGAATCCGCACCTGGTGAGCTATATGGAAAGTCACGATGAAGAAAGGCTGATGGTCAAAAACTTAGCCTATGGCAATGCCTCAGGTGATTATAACATCAAAAACCTTTCAACCGCGTTGAAGCGTAACGAGCTGGCAGGTGTTTTCTATTTTGCCATTCCGGGCCCCAAGATGATCTGGCAGTTTGGCGAACTGGGATATGATGTTTCCATTAATTACATCGGAAGGGTAGAGCCGAAACCGGTAAGGTGGGAGTATTATGATGATGCTGACAGACAGCATCTTTACCTGGTGTGGGCTAAAATGCTTGATTTAAGAAAGAAATACCCGGTTTTCAGCACGGATGATTTTACGTTAAATGTTGGCAATAATGTAGCCACCAAGAAAATTGTGCTCCGGCATGAAGATGGAGATGCGCTGGTGATCGGCAATTTTGGCGTGACCGAAGCCGGCATGCAGCCCGGTTATACAGAAACCGGTTGGTGGTACGAGGTGTTCAGCGGTGATTCGGTGAATGTGACCGATGTTTTGGCCACAGTTACCCTGAGTGCAGGAGAGTACAGAATATATACAAACAAAAAAATGAATTCTATGATAAACAATACTACCAATCTGGTGCAGGAGAAGCTGCATGTTTATCCTGTCCCGGCGCAGGATGTGCTGCACATCAGTAATGAAATTCCCATAGGACGTTTGGAAATCATCAACGTAGCTGGTCTGCGTGTTTTGGCAGATAACAATTACATGCGACATAAAAAAATCAACATAGCCGGGCTGCCCCAGGGTTTTTACCTGCTGGTGATGCATACCGGAGATAAAGTGCTGACCGGGAAGTTTGTGAAGCAATAAACACTGCTAAGCGAAGTCTGTGACCACAGCAGTCAAGTTAAGAAACTATTCTATATAGCAAGGCACTAACTTCATTAATTTAAGATGATGTTTGAAAATGCGTTATCCCCGCTTAGGCTCAGGCTGTGCCTGAGTCGTTTCTGTGTTTTCAGGCTTTGCCTGATAATAACACAGCATGCCCGCTAAGCGGAGTTCAACATAAATAATTGCACCATAACTAATTTGCCTTATTAAGGCCGGAATCAAATGAATAAATACCTCCTTGAATAGTTTCAAAAACAATCTTTTTATTCATGTAATTTAAGCTGCAGGTATTCCCGGTTTTTGATACTACTTCAACACCTTCAAGCATGCCATTTTCCCATCTGATTGAAAGCTCAAAACCACCCCGGGCACAAATCCCCTGAACTGACCCGGAGGGCCATGCATCAGGCAATGCGGGTAAGAGGTACAGTTCATCATCAGTTGATTGTAGCAGCATTTCAACCACACCTGCAGCACCTCCAAAGTTACCATCGATCTGAAAAGGGGGATGGGCATCAAGCAGATTGGGGTAGGTTCCTCCACCTCCTGTGTATGCTATGTTTTTTGCACCATCAGGCTCTACATATGATAGGAGCTCTCGGAATAATTTATAGGCTCGATTGCCATCTCTCAGCCGTGCCCATAGGTTTATGCGCCATCCTTTTGACCATCCTGTTGTTTCATCGCCCTTGATTTCCAAAGTTTTTCTGCAGGCTTCAGAAAGTTCGGGTGTTTTCGCCGGAGTAATTTGATGGCCCGGATAAAGTCCATACAAATGAGATTGATGACGATGGCCAGGATCAGCATCTTCCCAGTCATAATACCACTCCTGCAGATTGCCCTTTTTTCCTATTTGATAAGGGTATAAATGTTTTACGGCATTTATCATGCTATCCTGAAAGCCCGCATCCACATCCAGCAATCGGGATGCTTTTATTGTCTGTTCCAGACATTCCCTGACCATGGCAATATCTGATGTTGATCCGTAAAGGGTTGATCCAATATAACCTTCAGGGGTCAGATAAACGTTTTCAGGAGATGTTGAAGGTGCAGTTACCAGATAACCTTGCTTATTCCTGATCAGCCATGACAAACAAAACTCCGAAGCACCTTTCATGAGCGGGTAGGCCGTGTTTTTCAGAAAAGCCTTATCTCCGGTATAAAGATAATGTTCCCAAAGATGTGTTACGGACCAGGCGCCATTCATATTCCAGCATGCCCACATGGGATCTCCTTTTCCGAAATCACCCACCGGGTTGCTCATTGCCCATATATCCGAGTTATGGCACGCGGTCCAACCTTTAGATACTCCATAAAATGTTTTTGCTGTTACTTTTCCTGTTTGGGCAATATTGCCAATGAAGGATAAAAACGGCATATGCATTTCAGTAAGATTGGCACACTCTGCAAGCCAGTAATTTTCCTGAGTGTTGATATTCATCGTGTAATTGCTGCTCCATGGCGGCCGCAGGTAAGGGTTCCATATTCCCTGCAAATTGGCTGGGACGCCTATGGTTCTTGAGGATGAAATCAATAAATAACGTCCATATTGAAAATAAAGAACTTCAAGGTTTTTATCTGATTCACCCTTGGAGTACCTTTTAAGGCGTTCATCGGTTGGTAAATCAGGAATGTTGTTGTTATGCAAATCCAGCTTGACCCGGTTGAAGAAAGTCTGGTAATCCTTAATGTGATTTTCTTTTAATGATTCATAGGTTTTTGAATATGCCTGATTCAGCTGATTTGACGCCAGGTTTTGATTATCTGACCCGTTTTTAACCGGGTCTTTATCGAAACCATTGAAGCTGGTAGCTATTGATATGAACAAAATGGCATCATTTGCGCCATTAACATGAATTGCGCTATCGTTTACAACAACCTGTCCACCATCATTTTTGACTTTAATAAAGGTCGAGAATCTCGTGCCCCGGTTCTCATCAAAAACAACTGCATCCGGCATATTCCCCCGATAGTCAGGCTCAGCATGATATGGAGCATAGCCATTAATTTTATAAATACCATCATGCGCAGTGTTCGAAAATCTTAATAAGCTTTGAAACTTTACTTTAAAATTCAGTGATCCCTTTTTACTACATGATATTTTTATCATCATCACCTGGTCAGGATTAGAGATGAAGTATTCCCTGGAATAATCTGCGCCATTCAAAGTATAAGTGACTTTTGAAATGGCCTTGCTGATATCAAGTTCGCGATAGTAGTTTTTACAGGTGCCTTGATGTTCAAATTCCAAAAAAAGCGTGCCTAATGGGGCAAAAGATTCACTGAACTTTCCCTGGATATTTTTATTCAGCTGGTCGGCCAATTTATAGTCTTCTCTTTCTAGAGCTTCCCTGATTAAAGGAATTTTTTTATAGGCATCAGGATTCATATAAGCATCAACCGGTTCCCCGGCCCACAGGGTGGCATCGTTGAGAAAAATCTTTTCTGACATAACACCACCAAAAACAGAGGCTCCTGTTTTGCCATTTCCAAGTACCATGGTTTCTTCAAAATACTCTGCCGGCCTATCGAACCACAAAACAGAATTCGACTGCGCTAAAATGAATTTTGAGCCAAACGGAAAAAGAAGAAAAGCCAATGCAATTAATCGGATGAAGAGATATTTCATGGTGTCAAATTTAGCTGTTATATAGATGGAGGCTTAGGAATAAGGCTCAGTAGTAATTGCACTAAAGATACGTTTTAAAGGGAAGATGAAGATTATTTTCTTCTAAAATTTGACAACTGCCATCTTTCGCGACCGCTAAGCGAAGTCTGTGACTTCGCTTTAAAAATTGTAGTCCTCAGGTTAGGCTCAGGCTGTGCCTGAGTCGTTTCTATGTTTTCAGGCTTAGCCTGATAATAATACAGCATGCCTGTCAAGCAAAGTTCAACTTCCCCGCTAAGCGAAGTTTGCAACTTCGCTTTTATAAACTGTAGTCTGTGACTACGTTTTACACGCTTATTTGAACCGTAAAACTACACCGGTCGCTTCCTCTGAGTATCGATTCATTCAATGTAACTTCCACCGGTTTTCCGGTGACCACGGTAAACATTTCTTTCATGTAACCCCGGGAGCAATTGCAAAAGTTAGGAGACATGTTTTTATCTCCTGCAAAGGCACAAACGCAGTTGTCCTGTTTTTTGCCAAGCAGTGAAATGGTTTGTTTGTCTTTATCGAAGTTTGTTTTTTCAATGAACTGCCCAACCATATTTTTCAGAAAAGCTTCGGTATTTCCGGCGAATTTGCTGTAACTTTCTTTGTGCTGACTGGCGCAGAAGCGTCCCATTTCCTCGAACATCATCACCTGAGAGGCTTCGTCCACGTGGGTGTTCATATAGTCGACCAGGTGGGCAAAACGCTTTTGCATAAAGCTAACACGCCAGTCCTCCTCATCGTTGGTTACTGCAGCGTTAACAGGCTGACCTGACAGCATGGCCATTCCGGCACATCCGCATAAGGCACAGGTCTTAAACAGAAAATCTTTTCGTTTCATTGTGATGGTGTTGTTATTCTGATGACCTGACAGAATAATAATACCCTATTCTTTTACAATGCGAAGTAAAACTTTGATGTGTTCTCAGTGTTGCTAAGCGAAGTTTAGCTTCGCTGAGCTGTTCTTTGGTCTTGGCTCTTGGATCTTCGATCTTCGATCTACTCCAAACAATGCACCACCAGACCGCTGCGGAGCTTGGGCTCGAACCAGGTGGTTTTGGGCGGCATGATGTTGCCGGTATCGGCTATACGCATCAGCTGATCCATGGTTACCGGGTATAGTGCGAAGGCAACGGCCATTTCGCCACTGTCGACCCGCTTTTTCAGTTCGCCCAGGCCCCTGATTCCTCCTACAAAATCAATTCGTTTGGAATTTCGGAGGTCCTTGATCCCCAGCAGCGGCTCGAGCAGGTGTTCCGAGAGTACGGTAACATCGAGGCAGCCTATCGGATCGTTGTCGTTGTAAGTTCCATTTTTGGCTTCAAGTGTGTACCAGTTGCCTCCAAGATACATGGAAAACTCATGTGCGCGTGATGGCTTGTATTCATGATGCCCCTTGGGTATGACCATAAATGATTCTTCCAGGCTTTGCAGAAAGGCTTCCGAACTCATGCCGTTCAGATCGGTCACCACCCGGTTATAATCAATTATTGACAACTGGCTGGCCGGAAAATGAACTGCCAGAAAGTAATTGTATTCTTCAGTTCCTTTATGGGCCGGATTGTTTAGTTTTCTTTCTTCACCCACATGGGCTGCGGCAGCAGTTCGGTGGTGTCCGTCGGCAATATAGGTGAAAGGAACTTCTTTTTGAAAAATAGATTCAATACGTTTTACAGTATGTGCATCGCTGATAACCCAGAGTTGGTGATGAATACCGTCACCGGTAGTGAAATCATATTCCGATTTGCCCTGGATGATGTGATCCACCAGCCGGTTGATCTCTTCATGATCGGGGTAGGCGAAAAACACAGGCTCGGAATTGAAGTTGGTGACTTTGATATGGGTTTTGCGGTCGATTTCTTTTTCAACCCGGGTGAGTTCGTGCTTGCGGATTACATTGTTCAGGTAATCGGCAACTGAGGCACAGGCTACAAGTCCATATTGTGTTCTTCCCCACATGGTTTGGGCATAAATATAAAAGCAGGGATTTTGATCCTGGATGAAGATGCCGTTGTCAATTAAATTGTGCAGGTTTTGTTTTGCCTTTTCATAAATGACAGGGGCGTAATGATCCGTGTCGGCCGGGAAATCAATTTCCGATTTGATCACATGGTAAAACGAATGGGGATTTCCCTTGGCTTCTGCTGCTGCTTCTTCTGACGACAGCACATCGTATGGTCGGCATGCGATTTTGCCTGCTAATTCTTTTTTCGGGCGGTAACCCCTGAATGCTTTTATTATAGCCATTTTAAAAAATATGTATTCTCTTTTGAAACGCTTTGCTGCGTAAGCACCGCAAATGTAAGAATAAACTGATAATGTTGAATGGGAATTGTTATAAAAACAGAGACCCCGCGTAAATAGCGGGGTCTCAGCAACAAAAGAACAAGGTTTCTGTCAGTTTACCTGGAAGGTTTTGTCACCTTTGGTAAGGAAATTTACTATCTGACGTGCTGCTGCCAGTCCGGCATTCACGTTGGCTTCTTCAGTTTGTGCCCCCATTTTTTTTGGGGTGGCATAATACCTTGTGGGAGCTTCTGCCTTGATTTGCTCCTGGCAGTCGGGTGCCACATCGGTTACATAGCGGAAGTCCTTGCGTTCGGCAAACATCTTCAGCAACGAGGGCTCATGAACAAGTTCCTTGCGGGCTGTGTTCACCAGCGTGGCACCTGCAGGCATCAGGCTCAACAAGTCGAAATTGAGAGATTCCTTGGTATCCTTGTTAGCCGGAAGGTTTACCGAAATATACTGGCACTTTTTGTAAAGTTCCTTCACATCGGCCACGCATTTAATTCCGTTGCCTTCTATCACAGCTTTATCTACAATAGGATCAAAGGCATATACGTTCATTCCCATTCCTTTGGCAATGGTGCCAACAAGGCGGCCGATATTTCCGTATGCATGAATGCCCAGGGTTTTTCCGCGAAGTTCAACGCCGGAACTGCCGTTGTAGAAATTCCGGTTCATGTAAATCATCATGCCAAAAGCCAGTTCTGCAACAGCATTGGCATTTTGTCCGGGTGTGTTCATTACAACGACACCTTTGGCAGAGGCTGCTTTCAGGTCGATATTGTCATAACCGGCCCCGGCTCTCACGGCTATTTTGAGCCTCTGTGCGGCATTGAGCACCTGCTCGTCAACAATGTCGCTGCGTACGATGATGGCGTCAACATCTTTTACAGCATCAAGGAGTTGCTGTTTTTCCGTGTATTTCTCAAGCAGTTTCAATTCAAAACCTGCCTTTTGAACAATCTCCCGGATACCATCCACGGCTATTTTGGCGAATGGTTTGTCGGTGGCAATTAATATGGTTTGCATATGTTTATTGTTTTAAGGGTTAGGGAAACCTGTTATGCAAATGGTATTTAAGCCTGATTTTCAAATTCCTTCATGGCCTGAACCAGGGTTTTTACGCCTTCGTCCGACATGGCATTGTAAATAGAAGCCCTGAAGCCGCCTACCGAACGGTGACCTTTGATGCCCACAATACCTTTTGATTTAGCAACTTCAAGGAATTTCTCTTCGAGTGATTTGTATTCGGGTTTGAAAACAAATACCACATTCATGATCGACCGGTCTTCGGGTGAAGCAAGGGGTGACATGAACAACTTGTTCCTGTCGATCTCTTGATAAAGCATATCGGCTTTATCAGTATTCATTTTATGGATGGCTTTGAGTCCGCCCAGATCCTTTAACCATTTGAGCGTTTGAAGGCATGCGTAAATGGCTACACAAGGAGGGGTATTGTAAAGCGAATCGTTTTCAACAAAAGTTTTATAATTCATCATGGTAGGCATGGGCCGGGTAATCTTCTCCAGCATGCTGTTCTTGATGATGGCGAAGGATACACCGGCAGGGCCCAGGTTCTTTTGGGCACCGCCATAAATCAGTGCGTATTTGGAAACATCCATCGGCCGGCTGAGAATGTCGGATGAAGCATCGGCAATCAGAGGTACGGGTGATGAAATGTCGGTTTTAATCTCAGTACCGTAAATGGTATTGTTGGTAGTGATGTGGAAGTAATCGGCATCGGCCGGAATGGTGTAGTTTTTAGGAATAAAAGTGTAATTCTGTTCCTTGGATGAGGCCACCACCTGTACTTCGCC
>CAZLLD010000108.1:0-8661 GCA_964560225.1 uncultured Bacteroidales bacterium | reverse complement strand
CGGCCACAAAATTAAAAAACTTAAACGTAATAAAAATACCTGCGAAAGAATACCAATCATTATTATGAATCAGGGAACTTTTTCCCGAGGGATTCTCCTGTCCGTCGACCCCGTCGTAGAATGCCTTACGGAAACTCCATTCAGCTCCGGCACTTAAGCGTGAGGTGAGGTTCACTTTCAGGCCAATCCCAAAAGGAAAGCTCAGGTGGTTCTGTGCGTCCACCGTGGAACCCATGATGAGGTCTCCGGCAATTCCGGTTGAAATGTAGGGTGTGTAAGCCCATTTCCCAATGGTAGGTGTATAGGGCAGGAAGTTGAATTCCAACTGAAGCGCAAGATCAAGCAGGGAAGTGCTGAATGTGGCGGGATTGTATGGCCGGTCGGGGTGCAATCTTTCAGGGAAGTCCAGGTCACTGCCTGACAGATCAGCGACATAAGCATTAGCTCTAAGGGAATACCGGGTATTGATATTGAACCGGTAAAGAGCTCCATAGGAAATTTTGGGGCGGTAGAAGTGCCTGCCCGGATTGATATCTCCCATATAGTAGGCGGTTCCGGCGAAAACACCAAAATTGGCATTAGGCTGGGCAAGCGTCATGCCGGATGCCAGCATGAGAATCAAACTTACATAGTAGCGCATACGTTTATTAATGATTGACAGCTATATGGAAATAAACGCAAAGTAATAGATTTTTAGCGCCTGAAATCACAAATAATCTTAAAAAAAGCCGAAAAATGTCAAAGTGAAGAAACTGAAGATTTAGAACCGGGCCCTTTTCCACTGTTTATCCAGGAAAATTGGCAAGCCACGGCGTGACGTGGGAATTCGGTAGCTCAGGTTAAATGTGGAAATCCAGTATCCGTCCCAACGCTTTGACCAGGGTGTTTTGATGCCGTCCATAAAGTCGGTCATTGACTGGCGGTAGCCGATTTCATAGCCCAGGATCCATTTATCGCTGAGGATTATTTTAAGTCCGGCACCAACCGGAATGGCGGCAGTAATGCCCATGTTGGTTTTGTATTCGTCATATTCCCGGGGTTCTACCTCAAGTTCGGGCCAGTACATGGTGGCACCCAGGCCGGTAAAAACGTAAAAGCCCAGCATCGAATAATCGTTAACCATACCCCGCCTGTTGAACACGGCAGCAGAACGCAACAAGCGCAACTCGGGAAGGAGATAGTATTCGTAATGTCCCGAAAACTCGAAAAGTTGTGTCACAGAACTGAAACCACGGGCTTCATTTCGTGAACCATCAAAGTCTTCTGTTTTACTGTATCCGTATATCAGAGAGGTTTTAACTGAAGTTCTGGGGCTGATGCGGTATCGCAGGCCAAGATAGGCGGAAGGCCGCGTGCTGCGGAAAGTAATATCCTTGATAAACAGCAGGCTTGTAGCATTGGGTGCACCGCCAAGATCACTGTAAACATTGGTGGTCCCTATTCCAAAAACGCCTTCCATTCTTTTCAGTTTCCATTGCTGTGCAGATAATGGCATATTGAACAACAGGAAGGCAAATGCAATTAAATACCATTTAACCATATGCTACCTTTATGGTAAACAAAGATAGTAAAATAGTTATATAAACAGTGAAATTTATTTTTCTTCTTCTACAAGGTCGACATCAACCAGGATACGACCGCAATATTCACATACAATAATTTTCTTGCGTGATCGGATATCCAGCTGTCTTTGAGGTGGAATCTGATTGAAGCAACCCCCGCAGGCATCACGTTCAACCGATACTACAGCCAGGCCATTGCGGGCATTTTTTCTGATTTTTTTATAGGCTGTCAGGAGTCGCTCTTCAACAATTTGTTCATATTCACTCCTTTTTTTCAGCAATTGTTCTTCTTCTTTCTGGGTATCTGCGGTAATATCTTCCAATTCAGATTTTTTCAGCTGAAGGTCCTTTTTGCGTTCCTCAAGTACTTTCTGGGATTCCTCGATATACTCGGCTTTTTCTTTTGTTTGAGCGGTAAATTCCCTGATTCGTTTTTCACTCAACTCAATTTCTAAAGTCTGGTATTCGATTTCTTTTGACAAGGAGTCGAATTCCCTGTTATTTCGTACATTATTCTGCTGTTCCTCGTATTTTTTTATCAGTGCCTTGGAATTGGTCATGTCGTTCTTTTTGCCAGTGATGGCCGATTCAAAACTCTTGATCTCTTCCTGCAACTTTTCAATACGGGTTTCCAGGCCGGCTATTTCGTCTTCCAGGTCCTGAACTTCCAGCGGCAGTTCACCGCGCAGTGTCCTGATTTTATCAATTTCAGAGTTGATTACCTGAAGTTTGTATAAAGCTCTGAGTTTTTCTTCAATGGTTAGTTCAGCTACTTCAGCCACATGTTTTACTTTTGCCATACCTATATGTAATAAATCGGATTGGTTTGAATGCTTGAAAAATGGATTGCAAAATTAGGTATTTTTTTTCTAAGAATATCATAAAATATTTCAATAGTAAATTGTTCACTTTCATAATGCCCGATATCTGCAATCAGGAGTTGATCTTCCGCAATAAAGAACTCATGATACTTTACATCACCGGTAATGAACAGGTCAGCTCCTGCTGATATTGCGGCTGGAATTAAGAATGCACCGCTTCCTCCGCAGACAGCAATTCTGCTGACCGGTTTGTTGAGTAATTTGCTGTGTCTCAAATGATGACAATTAAAAGTGGTCTTCACCAGTTCAAGAAAGTCTTTCTCGTTTGCCGGTCTGGTTAATTTCCCAATCATTCCCGAGCCTGCCAGTTGAAATGGGTTGTCAACGGGATATATATCATAAGCCGGTTCCTCGTATGGATGTGATTTTAAGAGGGCCCGGATGACTTCTTTTTGATATGCCGGAGGAAAGATGGTTTCAATTCGCGTTTCATTTTCCATGTGCATTTTTCCTACCTCACCTGCAAATGGGTTTGCTCCCTCTCCGGCCCTGAAAGTGCCATATCCGTTATTATTGAAGCTGCAGGCGTCGTAATTTCCTATATGGCCGGCGCCAGCTTTAAACAATGCATTTCTTACCACATCTGCATGCTGATCAGGTACAAAAGTGACCAGCTTTTTGAGTGTGCGTTGCAGTGGAACAAGGATTTCGGTTTCAATAAGTCTCAGTTTGCTGCAAATCTTATGATTTACTCCCTGAAGCACGTTGTCCAGGTTGGTATGTGCGCTGTAGAGTGCGATATTTTTCCTGATGGCATGCGCTACCATTCTCTCAACCGAATTACTTTCGGTAAGCTTTGTCAAAGGTTTGAAAACAACGGGGTGGTGTGAAATTACCAGGTTGGCTCCCAGCGTGAGAGCCTCTTCCAAAACTTCAACAGTGACATCAATGCACAAAAGTGCCGCAGTTATTTCCATTTCCGGATCACCAACAGCCAAACCCGAATTGTCGTATTTCTCCTGGTAAGCAAGTGGGGCAAACGATTCAAATGCCGATACAATTTCCTTAAGTTTCATTATTTCCGGTTGGTTTCCTTATTCCTGCTGCTTCTAAAAAGAATCCTTGATTTCCAGCAACATGGCCCTGATCTGGGTAAGGGTTTTTACCACCTCGAAATTGTTATTGGTGTCTTCCCTGTTGTCTTTCAGTTTCTTTTTGGCGCCACTTAGGGTGAGCCCCCTTTCTTTTACCAGGTGGTATATGAGTTGAATGTTGTCAATATCCTGTTTGGTAAAGAAGCGGTTTCCCTTTTTGTTCTTTTTGGGTTTGATGATATCGAATTCTTTTTCCCAGAACCTGATCAGCGAAGCATTCACCTTAAACATATCGGCAACCTCGCCTATGGAATAGTAGAGCTTTTCAACCTTTTTTTCTTTGTAAGGCATACAGAAGGGTTAAAATAAACAGTCTAAGATAGAAAAATATTTGCAGTTAAACGAATGGTTTAGAAAAAAGCTATTGGCCATTAGCCATTAGCCATTAGCCATTAGCTGTTGGCCATTAGCTGTTGGCCATTGGCTGTTAGCTAAAGGCCAGAAGCAAAAAAAAAAGCCTTTAGCTTCCGAAAAAGGCTAAAGGCTATATGCTAAAAGCCAACGGCTAAAAGCTAAAAGCTAAAAGCTAAAAGCCAAAGGCTTCTTTCATTAATCGAAGGATTGTCCCGGCCTCATGGAAAGTTCGATCATGCGGTCGAATTCATTTGCAGTGAGGTCATTAAAGAAGTAATTGATCGGATTTACCTTTTCGCCCTTGTGAATTACTTCATAATGCAAGTGGGGTGCAGTTGAGGTTCCCGTGTTTCCTACATATCCAATTACCTGGCCTCTTTTCACCTTTTGACCCTGTTTTACATTGAAGTGATCCATGTGAGCATAGAGCGTTTTTAAACCATAGCCATGGTTAACAATAATGGAATTTCCATAGCCCCGGTGGGATGATTCTACTTTTTCAATGGTACCATCGCCTGTGGAATAAATTTCTGTATTTGTGGGAGCCGTAAAATCAATTCCGTAATGAAATTTCCTTATTTTATAGATCGGGTGAATCCGATATCCCCATCCTGAAGCGGTACGTTCCAGGTTTTTATTTGAAATGGGCTGGATGCTGGGCGTACAGGCATTCATTTTTTCTTTGCTGATGGCCATTTTCATCAGTTCGTCATAGGATTTCGATTGGATCACCAGCTTACTTTTGATAATATCAAGGCGCTTAGCCGTGTTGATCACCATCTTGGCATTATCCAGATTCTCCAGGTCCTTGTATCTGAAAGAACCCCCGAAGCCGGCTTCTCGAACAGTATAATTGAGCGGTTCAGCTTCAAAGATCGTTCTGTAGATGTTGTCATCGCGCTGTTGAATATCATCCATAACTGTTTCAATTTTATCGAGCTCTTTGTTAAACAGTTCGATATTCAGGTTCATTTCACTGATCTGCCTTTTAAGTCCTTTTTCCTTGGGAGAATCAAAGGTGGCAGAGTAAATGAAATAGCCTATGGTGGCATTCACCACGAAAACAAAGAAGTAAGTCAGCACTTTCAGTGCTTTTTGCCGGAAGGAAGATTCAATCTTGTAATAGCTGAGTGATTCCGGATTGAATTTATACTTGATCTTGCCCATTGATGAAAGTATTTTGTAGTCGTCAATTATTCTCTTTACTAGCTCTTTGTAAAATTTCAGCGTACTCTTCGTTGGTTAAGCTGGTATCGAAATAATAGGCAGGATTCACAGGTTTATGATTGTAAAGAACTTCATAATGCAAATGCGGCCCTGTTGCCCTTCCTGTTTCTCCCACAGTCCCGATTACCTGTCCTCTTTTGATTGGCTCTCCATCCTTTACTATGATGGAATCAAGATGAGCATATCTTGAGGCGAATCCGAATTGGTGGTCGATAACAATTTCGTTCCCATATCCTGTACGTGAATGTTTTGTAAAGGTTACAGTGCCGTCTCCGGTAGCATATACTTTTTTGCCCGTGGCAGCAACAAAATCAAGGCCGTTATGGATTCTTTCAAAGAAATGAAAAGGGTCTTTGCGTATCCCGAAATCAGAACTCACCATGACCAGGTCGGTTTCAGAAACCGGTAATATGGCCGGAACATGGGTTTGCTGACTGGAATGTTCCAGTGCTTTATTATATAGGGTATGAAAGGAGCCCGACTGGTTTTTCAACTGGCGGTTGAGATTGTCAATCAGGTTGTCAATCTGGTAACTCAGGTCATTTTTTACAGCAAGCCCTTTGTCCAATGCCGATCCACCTGTTCCGGCAAGCCGGTAAGAATAGGAAACGGTGTCGATCTGAAGGATCATGCGGTATTGGTTGTCTTTAACAAAGATGTCTTTCGTCAGCGAAGAACTGATCTCACTGCCCTTGTCCCAAATCGACTTCATCTGATTTTGCAGAAAGGCTACCTGTTTTTCAAGAACCCTGGTTTCATGAGAATCAAAAACCAGGCTGAACACAAAACCGGTCAACATGGCAAAAGTAAGGCATCCGGTGAAACAGAAGAAGATCGTTCTGATGCGATGCCAGCGGCTTACGGTGATTTCTTCAAATGTAAGTGTGACCGAATTGAAACGATATTTCTTCCTTCTAAAAATCAAGTAAATGCAACTAATTAATTATTAATATAGTACGTTATCAACAAATCTATGGGAAAAAAATTAATTTTGCAAATCATTTTAAATAAGAATTGTTAATTAAAAAACAATCACACATCAATTATTTATAAAAGCTCGCATGAATTCTGTATTAGTTCGTCAAAAATTTCTTGATTTCTTCCGGGATAAAGCCCATGAAATCGTTCCATCGGCACCCATGGTGGTAAAAAACGATCCGACATTGATGTTTACAAATGCCGGTATGAACCAGTTTAAGGATATTTTTCTGGATAACGCACCGGTTAAATATACGCGTATCGCCAATTCGCAAAAATGTTTGAGGGTATCGGGCAAGCACAACGACCTGGAGGAAGTGGGGCATGACGGCTATCATCATACCATGTTTGAAATGCTCGGTAACTGGTCGTTCGGCGATTATTTCAAGGAAGAGGCCATCCGCTGGGCATGGGAGTTTTTAACCGAAGTGGTAAAAATCGACAAGAACAGAATTTATGTTACCATATTTGAAGGTGATCAGTCAGAGGCACTGGAGCTGGACCGTGAAGCTTTTGATTTCTGGAAATCGTGGATAGCTGAAGATCGCATTCTGCCTGGTAATAAAAAAGACAATTTTTGGGAAATGGGCGATTCAGGCCCGTGCGGACCCTGTTCCGAAATTCACGTGGATTTGCGCAGTGATGAGGAACGAAAAAAGAAGGATGGCCGGGAACTGGTGAATAAAGGAGATCCGCGTGTTATTGAAATATGGAACCTGGTATTTATGCAGTATAACCGGAAGGCCAGCGGAGAGCTCGAATTGCTTTCAAAAAGACATGTGGACACCGGGATGGGCTTTGAACGTTTGTGCATGGCACTTCAGAACAAGACATCAAACTATGATACCGATGTTTTTCAACCTGTAATCAGTGAAATTGCTTCATTAACCCGTATTCAGTACGGAAGTTCCGAAAAAACCGACATCGCCATGCGGGTGGTGGCTGACCATTTGCGTGCCATTTCATTTGCCATTGCCGATGGCCAGCTTCCTTCAAATGCCAAGGCAGGTTATGTCATCAGGCGCATTCTCCGGCGTGCCGTAAGATATAACTACACTTTCCTGCAGCAGAACAAACCGGTGATCCATAAACTACTTCCTGCCCTGATCGCTTCCATGGGCGAAGCCTTTCCTGAACTTGCCTTACAGCGCAATCTCATCGAAAGGGTAATTTTTGAAGAGGAACAATCCTTTCTGCATACCCTGGAGAGTGGCGACAGGAGGCTGAAAGACAGCATCGACGCGATGAAAAAAGCAGGTCAGCAGGAGCTCAGCGGAAAAATTGCTTTTGAACTTTATGACACCTATGGTTTCCCGTTGGATTTAACTGAACTCATTTTAAAGGAAAACGGTTATGCCGTGAACAAGGCTGAATTCGACATGGAAATGAACGGGCAACGGAACCGGTCGAAATCTGCCGCTCAGGTAGAATCGGCCGACTGGGTTGTGATCAGGCCGGGAAATGAACAGACTGAATTCGTGGGTTATGAGCACCTGCGGGCGGAAGTCAAAATTAACCGTTACCGTAAAGTTACTCTGAAGGATAAAAAGCTGTACCACCTCGTGTTGAACCAGACTCCCTTTTATGCCGAAAGCGGAGGACAGGTTGGTGATGTGGGTTACATTGATGACGGAGAAGAGAAAATTTCGGTTGTGAATACCATAAAAGAGCATGGGTTGGTTATTCATGTTACCAATAAGCTTCCCGGCGATACTTCGGCTGTGTTTGAGGCCGTGGTGACTGACGGCGTCCGTGAAGCCACTGCCCGGAATCACACTGCCACGCATTTGCTGCATCAGGCGTTGCGCGAAGTGTTGGGAGGTCATGTTGAACAGAAAGGCTCTCTGGTTAACCCGGAATACCTGAGATTTGATTTCTCACATTTTCAGAAAATGACTGCTGAGGAAATCAGGGAAGTGGAGATACGGGTCAACCGCAGGATCCGAAACAGCATCGACAGCAACGTGTTGACTGAAATTCCCATGGAAGAAGCCAGGAATATGGGCGCCATGGCACTTTTTGGTGAAAAATACGGGGATCATGTGCGGGTTGTGCAATTTGGCGATTCGGTGGAGTTATGCGGCGGTACCCACGTAGGAAATACCAGCCGCATTGGTTTGTTCAAGATCGTGTCGGAAAGCTCAATAGCCGCAGGAATCAGGCGCATTGAGGCAGTGACCGGGGATAAGGCTGATGCCTGGTATCGTGATCTTGAAGACAAAATGATTGCCATTGATCAGCAGCTGAATCATCCGCAGGATATGCTGAAAACTATCGGAGGGCTTATGGAAGAAAAAGCAAACCTCCAGAAGCAGCTGGAAAAATTCACCCGCGAGTCAGCCCGGTTGTTTAAGGAACGCCTGAAACAACAGGCAATTGTTTCAGACGATATGACGGTGATATCCGCCATAGCTGATGAGCCGGTAAATGACATGGCCATCATCAAGGATATTGCCTTTCAGCTCAAAGGTGAGATGGAAAATCTGTTCCTGGTAATCGGGACCGTTGTGAATGACAAACCTTTTCTGGCAGTTGCCTTATCTGACAAGCTGGTTCAGGAAAAGA
>CAZLLD010000107.1:0-8979 GCA_964560225.1 uncultured Bacteroidales bacterium | reverse complement strand
GGCGGGGGTCAGGGGGTGGACTTAATAACTGCCCCTCGCTAGGCGAAGTTTGCAACTTCGCCTCTGCCGCTGCTCCTGTCTTCCTTCTTCTGTCTTGAATCTTGGATCTTGGATCTTGTATCTACTTCACCTCCGCCCCATTCCCCGTGCGATCCTCGGGCGTTACAAACACCAGCCTGCCACCGGCATCCTCCGCCAGCAATATCATGCCCTGCGATTTAATCCCCTTGATGTCGCGCGGTTCCAGGTTTGCCAGCAGACATACCTGCCTGCCCACAATCGCTTCAGGCTCAAAAAACTCGGCGATGCCCGACACCACGTTGCGCACATCCATGCCTGTGTCGAGCTTCAGCTGCATCAGCTTCCTGGTCTTGGGCACCTTCACTGCTTCCAGTATGGTGGCTGTGCGTATGTCCATCCGGGCAAAATCATCATAGCTCACGTTTTCCTTTTGCGTCTTGGCAGCAGCACCTGCCGCCTGGTTCTTTTCCTTTGTCTGTTGCAGCTTCTGCAACTGCTTTTCAACAGCCTCATCCTCAATTTTTGAGAACAGCAGGCTGGGTTCATCCAGCAGGTGTCCGGGTTTCAGCAGGTCAGTCCGGCCTGCATCGTTCCACACAAAATCGCCCATGTTCAGAAATCCTGCTATCTTCCGGGCCGAGAACGGCAAAAAGGGCTCGGTCATGATCACCAGGTTGGCTGTGATCTGCAAGGCAATATTCAGAATGGTCCCCGTGCGTGCGGAGTCGGTCTTGATCAGCTTCCAGGGCTCGCTGTCGGCCAGGTACTTGTTCCCCAGGCGGGCCACATCCATGGCGGCCTTCAGCGCTTCCCTGAACCTGAAATTTTCGAGGTTGTATTCCAGCGCCATACGCAGTTTCGGAAGCTCGGCCAGCGTGGCTTTGTCATAATCCGTCAGCACATCCGCCACCGGCACCTTGCTGTCGAAATACTTGTTGGTAAGTACCAGAGCCCGGTTCACAAAATTGCCCAGCACGGCCACCAGCTCGTTGTTGTTGCGTGCCTGGAAATCCTTCCACGTGAAGTCGTTGTCCTTGGTCTCGGGCATGGTGGCACACAGCACGTATCGCAATACATCCTGCTGCCCCGGGAAATCCTTCAGGTATTCATGCAGCCACACCGCCCAGTTGCGCGACGTGGATATCTTGTCTCCCTCGAGGTTCAGAAATTCATTGGCCGGCACATTGTCGGGCAAAATAAAGCTTCCCTCGGCCTTCAGCATCGCCGGGAAGATAATGCAATGGAAAACGATGTTGTCTTTCCCGATGAAATGAACCAGGTGCGTGTCGCTGTCCTTCCAGTACTTTTCCCAGTCCGCAGTCACCTCCTTGGTAGCCGATATATAACCAATGGGGGCATCAAACCATACATACAGCACCTTGCCGGCGGCTCCGTCTACCGGAACCGGAATTCCCCAGTCGAGGTCACGGCTCACCGCTCTTGGCTGCAAGCCGGCATCGAGCCACGACTTGCACTGTCCGTACACGTTTGACTTCCAGTCCTTGTTCTCCTCCAGAATCCAGTTCTTCAGAAAAGCCTCGTACTTGTCGAGTGGCAAAAACCAGTGAAGCGTATCTTTCAGCACGGGCTGGCTGCCGCTCAGCGTGCTTTTCGGATTGATCAGGTCGGTGGCATTCAGCGAGGTGCCGCACTTCTCACACTGGTCGCCATAGGCATTTTCGTTGCCGCAATGCGGACAGGTGCCGGTAATGTACCGGTCGGCCAGAAACTGCTTCACCTCCCCGTCATAATACTGCCGGGTTGTCTTCTCGGTGAATTCTCCCTGTTCGTAAAGCTTTCTGAAAAATTCCGAGGCCGTCTGGTAATGTGTTTTCGACGTGGTACGCGAATAAATGCTGAACGATATGCCCAGCTCTTCAAAGGATTCTTTTATGATCGCATGGTATTTGTCCACTATATCCTGCGGGTTCACCTTTTCCTGCCGTGCCTTGATGGTAATGGGCACGCCATGCTCATCCGACCCGCAGATGAACAGCACATCCTCACCCCTGAGCCTGAGATAGCGTACATAAATATCGGCCGGCACATACACTCCGGCCAGGTGACCGATGTGAACCGGACCGTTGGCATACGGCAGCGCCGCAGTAATCAGATGACGTTTGTATTTTTTTGACATATTTTTTTATTCATGTTGTTGGTCTTTAGTTCTGCCTGCAGGCAGGCAGGTTTATGAAGAAGTTCTCGCAGAGTATTTCTCTCATAATACAGAAGAATTTCTCGCAGACCTGCCTGCCGGCAGGCAGGTTAAATCTGATTGAGCAGATTTTCGCAGATTTGCCTGCCTTCCGGCAGGCAGGCTTGTCGAAGTGCGATGTCCCCCGCTGGCGGGGGTCAGGGGGTGGACTTTATCGCTGCTATTGCCTTGACTCATAGCTCGCAGCTCGCAGCTCGCAGCTCTTGTGCCACTCGTCACTTGTCTCATGTCACTCGTCACTTGTCTATCTTGGTTCTTGAATCTAAAATCTTGGTTCTTTTTACTACCTTGCAAATATATTCAAAACCCTGTTACAACGAACTCCATTTCTCATGATCCGTCCTCCCAAACTGAAACCAGGTGATACGGTGGGTATCGCGGCTCCGGCCGGGTGCCTTGCCGAATCCGAAATCAACGATTCGGTTGACCTCATCCGTTCATGGGGACTCGAAGTAACCTATGGCAAACACCTTTTCAGCCGCCGCAGTTCTTTTGCCGGAACCGATAAGCAGCGCGCCGCTGATTTTCAGCAGATGCTCGACGACCGCAGCATCAAAGCCATTCTCTGTGCCAGGGGCGGATATGGCACCATACGCATGATCGACAAGCTGAATTTCACCACATTTCTCAAACATCCGAAATGGATTGCAGGGTTCAGCGACATCACCGTGCTGCATGCCTGCCTGCAGCAATGCCTGGGTGTCGAGAGCCTGCATGGCACCATGCCCCGGATTGCCCCTCCGGGCAAGCCCGACCTGGCATCGCTCGATACGCTGAGGGCTTTTCTGTTCGGGAAAATCTCGCAGTACACGCTCCAGCCGCACCAGCTGAACATTCCCGGCCAGGCCCGGGGCATCCTGGTGGGCGGCAACCTGTCGGTGCTTTACAGCCTGGCAGGTTCGTATTACGACCCCGATACGCGGGGGAAAATTTTGTTTCTCGAAGACCTGAATGAATATTTATATCACATCGACCGGATGATCATGAACCTGAAAATCCGTGACAAGCTGAAGGGGTTAAGCGGACTCATCGTTGGCAACATGACGGGGATGAAGTCCTCGCCCTCTGGTTTTCGCAAGCCGGCTTGCGAGATCATCCGCGACGCGGTTGCCGGTTATGACTACCCGGTGCTGTTTGGTTTTCCTGCCGGCCATGCCCGGCCCAATTTCACCCTGCCCCTCGGCCGCGAAGTCAGGCTCAGTGTGACACGACAGGCATGTTCACTCAAATTTTAGATTATGAACAACCATGAGTTAGGCAAACTGGGCGAGGATCTGGCCGCTGAACTGCTGATCGAAAAGGGCTATGAAATCCTCGAACGCAACTGGCGCTTCCGCCACAACGAAGTGGATATCATTGCCCGAAAAGATGACCTGCTGGTGATTGCCGAAGTGAAAACCCGCAGCGGCGACACCTATGGCGAGCCTTACACCGCCGTCGACTACCGCAAGCAACGCTACCTGATCTTTGCCGCCGAACGCTACCTGTATAGCCGTAAACTCGACCTCGAAGTGCGCTTCGACATCATCTCCATCACACTCGGTCAGAACCGCTCGGTGGTGGAACACATCCCCGAGGCGTTTCATCCGATAGCAAGGTAGCTTTTGGCTAATGGCTAATGGCCAATGGCTTCTTCAGATCTTGGTTCTTGGTTCTTGGTTCCTGGTTCTTCCTTGGACTCGCTAGGCGAAGTTTGCAACTTCGCCTCTTCTTCCTTAAAAAACCTTTTCTGAAACAGCAAAATTATCACTATCCCCACCGAAATGGCCGAATCGGCCAGGTTGAATATGGGCCTGAAAAAGATGAATTCCTCACCGGCTCTGAATGGGAACCAATCGGGGAAATGCCCCTGAATGACTGGGAAGTACAACATATCCACCACCTTGCCATACAGGAATGGCGCATAGCCCCCCTGCCGGGGAAACATTTCTGCTACGTTGAAATAAGTACTCTCATTGAAAATCAGTCCGTAAAACAAACTGTCAATGATATTCCCCGCTGCACCGGCCATAATCAGCGCCACGCAAAGGATCAGCCCTGTGTTCACCTGCTTTTTGATCAGCTGCACCAGGTACCAGCCAATGGCCCCCACGGCCAGTATGCGGAAAATGGTGAGTACCGGCTTCCCCCACCGGCCCGGAATATCAAGCCCAAAGGCCATGCCGGGATTTTCAATAAAGCGGATCTGGAACCAGTTACCGAATACCGGGATGCTTTGCCCGATAGTCATGCTCGTTTTGATGTGGATCTTGACAATCTGGTCAACAACCAGCACCAGCAAAACCAGCAATACTGCCTTAACTCCGTTTGAGATCTTCATAGGTTACCTGATCAACGCTGTTTTTGTTTGGCGTCAATCGACAAGGTGGCATGCGGAACTGCCCGGAGCCTTTCTTTGCTGATCAGCTTGCCGGTTTCACGACAGATACCGTAAGTTTTGTTCTCAATGCGGATCAGTGCTGCCTGCAAATGCTGAATGAACTTCTGCTGCCGCTGTGCCAGCCGGCCTGCTTCTTCCTTCGACAGGGTGGCGGCCCCTTCTTCAAGAACCTTAAACGTGGGCGAAGTATCTTGTGTGTCGTTGCTTTCACTTTGTGTAATCGCACTCTTCAGCAAGTCAAAATCCCTTTTTGCCTTTTCAAGTTTGTCGAGAATGATGGCCTTGAATTCATCAAGTTCTTCATCGGAATACCTGGTCTTTTCTGACATGTCCATGAGTTATTTGTGTACCTAAATGTAAATAAAATATTCATATATAATCAACGCAATGGGCTTAAATCTTACTGATTGAAATATGGGTGATCACGTTGTCGTCAATCTCAACTGCCTGAGCCCCCGGCATATCTGCCGTATCCACCAGCGTGATGCTTCGCGCAAGCGTCTGTGAAGCAATGTAATCGCAGAAGTTTTCAACAGCACTGTTGATATAATCATGCCGCTGAATGTCAACCGAAATCTTGTCGGTCACCTCAAAACCGCTTTCCTTCCTCAGGTTCTGTATGCGGTTCACAAATTCCCGGGCTATGCCCTCATCCTTAAGCTCCTGCGTAATGTTCACGTCGAGCGCCACGGTGAGCCGTCCCTCGCTGGCAACCAGCCAGCCCGGAATGTCTTCCGAAGTGATCTCAACGTCATCGGGTTTCAGCATGATCTGCTGCCCTCCCGCACTGATTTCGTAACTTCCTGTGATTTCGAGTTTTGCAATCTCTTCCTGACCGAACTGACTCAGGGCCTGGGCTATTTCTTTCATCAGCTTCCCGTATCTTGGACCAAGTACCTTAAAATCAGGCTTGATCTTCTTCACCAAAATGCCCGAAGTGTCCTTCAGAAACTCCAGCTCTTTTACATTTACCTCGTTGAGCAACAGATGCTTAACCCCCTCCAGCCGGCTGATGAACCGGGCATCCGGCACCGGCACCATGATCCTGCGAAGAGGCTGCCTTACTTTAATATTTACCTTTCTGCGCAACCCGAGCACCATCGACGACAATTGCTGGGCCAACTCCATCCGTTCTTCCAACTCCTTGTCAATCAGCGTTTCATCCGAAACCGGGAAGGTGGTATGGTGAACCGAAAGCTCATGGTCTTTATGGGTGACATGGTTCAGGTCGCGGTACAGCTTGTCCATGTAAAACGGGGCAAGCGGAGCCGCCAGTTTGGCCAGTGTAATCAGGCAGGTATAAAGGGTCTGGTAAGCTGCCAGCTTGTCATCCGACTGTTCACCGCCCCAGTAGCGCTTGCGGTTCAGGCGTACGTACCAGTTGCTCAGGTTTTCGGTCACGAAATCCTGGATGGCTCTGCCGGCCTTGGTAGGCTCATAGTCCTCGTAGTACGACTGCACATTCTTCACCAGCGTGTTGAGCAGTGAAATGATCCACCGGTCAATCTCGGGCCTTTGTGCTGCCGGAATTTCCTGCTCGCTGTAGGCAAAGCCGTCAATGTTGGCATACAGGGCAAAAAAGGAATAGGTGTTGTACAAGGTGCCGAAAAACTTGCGCTTCACTTCCTCCACCCCTTCAATGTCGAATTTCAGGTTGTCCCAGGGCTGGGCATTGGTAATCAGGTACCAGCGCAGCGGATCGGAACCGTGGTTGCCGATCACGTCAAACGGATCCACGGCATTGCCGAGGCGCTTCGACATCTTGTTCCCGTTCTTGTCGAGGCACAACCCGTTGCTGATGATGTTCTTATAGGCAACCGAATCAAACAGCATCACGGCCAGGGCATGCAGCGTGAAAAACCAGCCGCGTGTCTGGTCCACCCCTTCCGCGATGAAGTCGGCCGGGTAGTACTTCCTGAATTCCGGATCTTTCATGGCAAACGGGTAATGCATCTGGGCATAGGGCATGGCTCCCGAGTCGAACCACACGTCAATCAGGTCCTGCTCACGCGTCATCTTCCTGCCGGTGTCCGATACCAGGAAAATCTCGTCAACAAAAGGCCTGTGCAAGTCAAACTTTTCGTAGTTGGCCTTCCCGTAATCGCCATCGGTATATCCGGCCAGCGGATTGCTCTTCATAAAGCCGGACTGAACCGCCCGGTCAATTTCTTCTTTCAGCTCCTGCACCGAGCCGATGCATTTGGTTTCCCCTGCTTCACTCACCCATACCGGCAGCGGGGTGCCCCAGTAGCGCGAACGCGAGAGGTTCCAGTCGACCAGGTTCTCGAGCCACTTGCCGAACCGGCCCGAACCGGTGGCCTCGGGCTTCCAGTTGATGGTGTTGTTGAGCTCGATCAGCCGGTCTTTCAATGCCGTGGTTTTAATGAACCACGAGTCGAGCGGGTAATACAGCACCGGCTTGTCGGTTCGCCAGCAGTGCGGGTAGTTGTGAACGTGCTTTTCAATACGGAATGCCTTGTTGCTCTTCTTCAGGTAAACCGATATGTCCACATCCACCGTGGCATCATCCTCATCCAGCTCCGGGTCATACTCGTTCTTCACATAGCGCCCGGCATAAGCCTGGTATTCTTCAATATTCACCTGTGAATCCACAAACGATTCGTGCAGGTCCTCGAGCCTGTAGAACCTGCCCTTGCGGTCGATCAGCGGGGCCTGTCGCTTGTTCCGGTCAACCACCATCAGCGGCGGAACACCGTATTTTTTGGCTACCCTGAAGTCGTCGGCACCAAAAGTGGGTGCTATATGCACAATGCCGGTACCGTCTTCGGTGGTGACAAAATCGCCCACCAGCACCCGGAATGCGCCTTCACCGGGATTCACCCAGTTGATCAGCTGCTGGTACCGGATGCCTTCGAGTTTCGAGCCCTTGTGCTCGTCGAGTATCTTGTAAGGGATGCGCTTGTCGCCAGGCTGGAATGCCTCAATGGCAATCTCCTTGTTGTTTTCGGCAAAGTATTCGTGAAGCCTTTCTTTGGCCATCACCAGGGTAACCGGCTCATTGGTATAGGGGTTGAAGGTGCGCACGCGCACATAGGTGATGTCGGCGCCTACCGCCAATGCTGTGTTTGATGGCAGCGTCCAGGGCGTGGTGGTCCATGCCAGAAAATACAGCGGGGTGTCAATGCCCCTGTACAGGAATTCCGATTGTTCATCCCTGATGGCCTCAAACTGAGCCACGCAGGTAGTGTCTTTCACATCGCGGTAGCAGCCGGGCTGATTCAGCTCGTGCGTGCTCAACCCCGTGCCTGCTGCAGGTGAATAAGGCTGAATGGAATATCCCTTGTAAAGCAGCCCCTTTTTGAAGAGCTCCTTCAGCAGCCACCAGAGCGACTCAATATACCGGTTATCGTAAGTAATGTAAGGATTTTCCATGTCAACCCAGTAACCCATCTTCATGGTCAGGTCCTCCCATTCGCGGGTGTAGGTCATCACATCGCTCCGGCAGTTGTTGTTGAAATCGGTGATGCTGATCTTGCTGCCGATATCTTCCTTGGTGATCCCCAGCGAGGTTTCCACCTTCAGTTCCACCGGCAGGCCGTGCGTATCCCATCCGGCCTTGCGCTCAACCAGGAAATTCTGCATGGTCTTGTAACGGCAGAAAATATCTTTTATGGTGCGGGCAATCACGTGGTGAATACCGGGCATGCCGTTGGCCGATGGCGGCCCTTCATAAAACACGTAGGATGGCCTTCCCTGGCGAAGCTCCAGGCTCTTTTCAAAGGTTTTCTCCTTGTTCCACACACCCAATACCTCCCTGTTGATGGCAGATAAATTGAAACTCTTGTATTCAGGATACTTATTACTCATTATATATCAAGCAATTACAATGTATGAACCGGTTATAAAAATGTGTACAAAGATATAAGAATTATATAGAAATTATGTATGATGGAGGGGGAAAAGTGGTATGCTTCGACTCCGCCTTCACACCTCACCCCTGCCCCTCTCCTAAAGGCGAGGGGTGAAAACTGCGACAACTTTAAGATTGATGATAGATTTTACTGTACGATTCTTTCCCCTCTCTTTTAGGAGAGGGGTGCAGGGGTGAGGTGTCAATGGCAGCAACCGCTTCGACTCCGCCTGCCTACAGGCAGGCCCGACGGGGTGCTCCCCTTGCTCGGCGGAGTTTGCAACTCCGTCGTGGTTATTTTTTTTGTCTCGCAAACTACAGCTAAAAAAAGCGAAGTTGCAAACTTCGCTTAGCTGAGTGATGTGTCAATGGCAGTAGCAGTAGCAGTCAAATCCCTAATCACAATACCCACATCCAGCATCCTCACCCCTACTTCCCCACCACCTGCGGGTCAATCAGCTCCACCAGCCGGTGGTCCACATCCACCGTCAT
>CAZLLD010000106.1:0-8987 GCA_964560225.1 uncultured Bacteroidales bacterium | reverse complement strand
AAAATTGCCAAAAACAGGAAATCTCTTGCAATCCGGGGTAAGATCAACGATGCCAGCGAAATCGGACAGGTCATGGTGAACAAAATACCGGTTACCTTTTTCAAAAGCGGAGAACAATATGAATTTGCCGCTGAGGTTGACATCACGGTAACCGACTTTGTTACCATACAGGTAAAAGATATTTATGACAACCAGAAAAACAACACCTATAACATAACCCGCACCGAAATAGATCCCCCGGGCATCGCCATCATTGCGCCCTATGCAAGCGACAATGGCGAGATATACCTGGATACTGACAATGCCAATCTGTATATCGAAGGAAATGTTTCCGACGAGAGTACCATCAAATCGATATTGATCGACGGTGTGGCTGCCAGCTTCATGCTGGATGAACTGAATCCGAAATTCACCGCCACGATTAATGTGGCCAACAAAAGTAAATTCAGTGTAACAGCTACAGATACCTACGGAAACGATACCACCATGACCTTTGCGCTCAACCGTGAGGGTGTTTCTTTGCTTGAGGCCAATCCAATGGGGCGTACCTGGGTTATCTTCATTGAGAATTCAAATTATGAAACCTTCCCCAGTCTCGACGGTCCGGCAAAGGATGTTACACTCATGCGTTCGGCGTTGGCCAGGTATGATGTACATAAGGTGATTCACAAACAGGATATGACCAAGAAGGAGATGGAACGGTTCTTCTCCATTGAGCTCAGGGATTTGCTCCGGAGCAACAAGGTAAATGCCCTGCTCATCTGGTATGCCGGACATGGCAAGTTCATTAACGAAACCGGGTACTGGATTCCGGTAGATGCCCGGCGCGACGATGAATTCACCTATTATAACCTGAACGCCCTGAGGGCTTCCCTGCAATCTTACTCAAGCTACATAACGCACAACCTGGTAATCACCGATGCCTGTGAATCGGGCCCTACCTTCTACCAGGCCATGCGTGAAACGCCCAAGGAAAGAAACTGCAACGACTGGGAAGCGGTTAAGTTCAAATCGGCCCAGGTGTTTTCATCAGCAGGTTATGAGCTGGCAGTGGACAACTCGCAATTCACCAAAACTTTTGCCAACACGCTCGCCAACAATCCCAACGCCTGCCTCCCCATTGAATCCATCGTGAATAAGGTGAATGCAGCCGTTACGCAAAGCAACCAGCAAAAGCCCAAATTTGGAAAAATAACGGGCCTGCAGGATGAAGATGGCACTTTCTTCTTCATGTCGAAAAATAAATAGCCCGGGAAAAGCTGCCGAAACCAATAACCCAGCATGCAAACAAAGACCTTTCAGTCTGGCTCCCGGCTTCGCCTGGTCACAGGATTGTTCCTGGTCATCTCAGGGATGCTGAACCTGAGAGCACAGACCTATTATTTCGACAATTACAGCAGGCAACAGGGTTTTGCATCCAAAGTATATTCCATTGTTCAGGATAAAAGCCATTATGTGTGGCTAGGAACACCTTCAGGCATTTCTAAGTTTGACGGAACACGGTTCATTTCTTTTTCACAGGATAAGGGACTTAATGAAGGAGGTGTCAGGGTACTTTTCATTGATTTTAACAATACCCTGTGGCTTGGGCATGAAGGAGGAGGAATCACCCGTTACACGGGTAATAAATTTGAGAAGATATCTCTTACAGATACCATTCTAAAGTCGAATATCACCTCCATCAACCAGGATCAGGACGGTCAGTTGTGGATTACCAGCGAATCAGATGGCATTGTAGTGATCAGAAATCCCCAGGATCCGGCACAGTTTCTTGAATACGAACATTTTCTGACAGGCAAGAATTTATGGCACCAGGTATTTGGTAGTTTGCTCACCCGCAATGGCGACTTGTATTTCATAACCAATGTAGGCATCCGGAAATATAATAAAACAACCCATTCCTTTGAGATTTTTTCTCCGAAGGGTTTGTCAACGTATTTCAGTATAGCCACTATGTATGAAGACAGTCGCGGTTACCTCTGGTTCGGAACTTATAACGGAGGTCTGACGATGATGAATCCAAGGGATATGTCGTTTCGCTATTTTGACAAGCAGGACGGACTGGCATCCAACTGGATCACTTCAATCACTGAAGACAAAAAGGGCAACTTGTGGGTTGGCCATTGGAAAAATGAATACAATCCGGGAGGAATCAGCCGCCTCGATAAAGATATGCATATCAAGGTCTTTAATACGTCCAATGGCTTGCATGACGATCGCATCTGGTGTATTCAGGAGGACTACGAAGGCAACCTGCTCATTGGGACCACCGATTATGGCCTTGAGATATTCAAAGGAGAGCAGTTTGTTAGTTTTGCCAAACGCGATGGCCTGGCAGATAACATGGTTAAAGCCATTACTGAAGATGCTGAAGGCAATATCTGGCTGGGAACCAGCGACAATGGTATTTCAGTTTATAACCTTTCGGGCAGGGATCCGGTATTTCGACATTTCAACCAGGATAACAACTTTATCAGCAATCAGATAGAGATCTTTAAAAAGGACCGGAACAACAACATCTGGATTGGCACTCCCGAACAGGGTGTTCTGCTTTATAAAGCATCCCAGAAGCGATTCATTTCGCAACCCGGCATTAATGAGAAGATCCCGTCTATTCAGCAAACTTTGTCAAAAAGCGTGAAAGCGCTGGAAATAGACCAGAACGGACATCTGTGGATCGGCACCATGGAAGGATTGATCGAATATGATATAAACAAGGACCAGTATGTAACTACCTATACACAGGGAGACGGACTGGCAGGTAATAAAATTACTGCGCTGTTCGCTGATTCAAAAGGCGTATTGTGGATAGGTGCCGGTGATAACAAGGGACTGACCAGCCTGAAAAAGGGTGTTTTCACACGAATCAGAAACGCGGGGGAAACAACTCCTTCCTGCATCACCGAAGACAGAACGGGTAAAATCTGGGTGGGAACTGACTCAAAGGGTATACTGGTTATCCATAAAGATGATATCAAAAAATATACGGTAAAAGACGGAATGCTTTCTGATGACATCAACCTGTTGTACTGTGACGCGCACAACAATGTATATGCAGGCACCAATCTGGGCTTGAATAAAATTGACCAGCACAGCAACAAAATTCTTTCCTATACAAAAAGGGTCGGGTTTACCGGCATTGAAACCAAAGAAAATGCATCCTACATGGACAGCAGGGGTTTTCTCTGGATTGGAACGGCAGCAGGTGCAATCAGGTGCGACCTGGATATCCTGGCAGAGGAAGACACCGCAAAGCCCGGTATACGTATCACCCAGATGCTGGTGAAAGGCGATACCACAGATATGCAAAGTGCCAGAAAATTCACCAGCAACCAGAATGACTTCGTGTTTGAATTCAACAGTATCAGTCTTACCAATCCCGATGGAATCAATTACCAGGTAATGCTGGAAGGCTATGATGAAGACTGGCTTGACCAGAAGAACTCAGGTATCAAGACCTACAGCAAGGTTCCTCCGGGTCGATATGTTTTTAAGGTGAGGGCCCGGAACGAAAACGGTGAATGGACGCCTGCTCCTGCCGCATTTAGTTTCAGGATACTGCCTCCCCCTTACCGCCGCGGTTTTTTTATAGTATCAGTTATCAGCATCATCATGATTTCCATTGCAGCGTATATTAAAATCAGGGAACGTGCGCTGAAGCAGGAAAAGAAAATCCTTGAAGAGAAAGTGGAAGAGCGAACCCATGCCCTTTCTCTGGTTAATGAACAGCTCTCACTCCGAAACCGTGATATAACCGACAGCATTACCTATGCCAAGCGCATACAATTTGCCATTCTCCCTCCGGATATTCCCTATGACAGCACATTCATTCTGTTCAGGCCCAAAGACATTGTCAGTGGTGACTTCTACTGGATGAACAGTGTCGGAGGGAAGGAATTCATAGCTGCCGTTGACTGCACAGGACATGGTGTTCCCGGTGCCTTCATGTCGTTTATCGGGTATACTTCGCTCAATAAGATCATTATTGAACAGGGAGTTCACACACCTTCGGAAATACTGAACAGGTTGAACCATGAGGTGGCTACCACCCTGCATCAGAAAGGAGAGTCCATTGTGAACGACGGGATGGATATTGCCCTGATCAGCTATTCACCTGACACCGGTAAGATCGAATATGCCGGGGCTTTCAATCCGCTGATCATTGTTAGAAACCATGAACTCATTGAAATCAAGGCCGACCGTTTTGCCATCGGACGTTCGACCGGAAAAGACAAGGCTTTCACAAATCATGAGGTGCGCATAGAAAAAGGAGATTCTCTGTATTTGTATTCTGACGGGTATGCCGATCAGTTCGGAGGGCCTGAAGGCAAGAAATTCAAAACAGCCTCATTGAAGGAACTCCTGGTCAATATCAGCAGCTTCGATGCCGACAGTCAACTGAAGATACTTGAAACTACATTTGAAGACTGGAAAGCAGGGCAGGAACAAATAGATGATGTATTGGTAGTGGGGCGAAGATTCTAGCCGACCTTTGACAAGATTCGTTTGTCTGCCATCGCCTTTATTGCTTTGTAAATACTTTCGGGATCAAAACCACATTCCTGGTACAATTCCTTTTGAGTGCCATGATCCACGAATGAATCGTTTACACCAAGCCGCTTCACGCTGGCCTGGTAGCCGTTATCGCTCATGAATTCAATGACGGCGCTTCCGAATCCACCGGAAAGTACACCGTCTTCGACCACAAGTACCTTTTTGAAATTCCTGAAAACTGCATGAAGGCATTCCTCGTCAATGGGCTTTACAAAACGCATATCCCAATGCTCCACTTCAATATTTTCAGCTTCGAGTTTCACCAGGGCATCCAGTGCCAGGTTTCCGGCATTACCAATGGTAAGCAATGCAATATCCTTGCCTGACCTGATCATGCGGGCCTTTCCTATTTCAATTTCCCTGAAAGGCTTCTGCCAGTCGCTGTTGCGTCCTTTGCCCCGTGGATAACGTATGGCAAAAGGTCCGATGTTTTTCAACTGTGCCGTATACAGCATATTTCTCAAATCCTCTTCCGTCATGGGGGCACCTACAATCATATTGGGGATGCATCGCAGGTAGGCGATATCAAAAATACCCTGGTGTGTGGCTCCGTCAGAGCCAACTATACCGCCACGATCAATACAAAGAACTACCGGCAGTTTTTGAATGGCCACATCATGAATGACTTGGTCATACGCACGTTGCAGAAACGAAGAATAAATATTACAGTACGGAATGATTCCCTGTGATGCCAGTCCGGCAGAAAAAGTCACAGCGTGCTGTTCAGCAATTCCCACATCAAAAACGCGGTCAGGCATCTCATCCATCATGATTTTCATCGAACATCCCGATGGCATGGCCGGTGTAATACCCACAATGCGGTCGTTGGTTTTTGCCAGTTCCAGCAACGTTATCCCGAAAACATCCTGGTAAAGCGGCGGCTCGTTTTCACCACCGCTTTTAACCAACTCCCCGGTATTTCTGTCGAAAATACCCGGAGCATGATAAACGGTCTGGTTCATTTCGGCCTGTGGAAACCCCTTTCCTTTAACCGTAATCACGTGAAGCAGTTTCGGACCCTTGATATTTTTCATGTCTTCAAGCAACTCAGCAACACGCAGTACATCATGCCCGTCAATAGGTCCAAAATACCGGAATTTAAGTGCCTCAAACAGATTGCTCTGGTGCATGAGGATCGATTTCAGTCCGTTCTCAAGTTTCTGGGCATATTCGCGGGCATGCGGCGCAATTTTATTGATCTTGCCAAACAGATTCCAGAGATCGTGCTTAATCTTGTTGTAGGTTCTTGAAGTGGTAATGTCGGTGAGATATTCCTTCAGGGCTCCGGTATTCGGATCAATGGCTATGTTATTGTCGTTCAGAATAACCAGCAGATCCGTATTCTCTGTGCCTGCATTATTGAGTCCCTCGAAGGCCAGGCCACCCGTCATGGAGCCATCTCCGATAACCGCCACAATATTTTTCTTTTTGCCCTGAAGTCGGCTGGCAACAGCCATGCCCAGGGCGGCTGAAATGGAGGTGGAGGAATGGCCGGTTCCGAAAGAATCGTATTCACTCTCGCTCATGCGCGGAAATCCGCTGATTCCATTGAACTTGCGGTTTGTATGAAACACATCCCTGCGGCCGGTGAGTATCTTATGCCCGTATGCCTGGTGGCCTACATCCCATATAATGGCATCTTCAGGTGTATTGAATACATAATGCAGCGCAACGGTGAGTTCAATAACACCCAGACTGGCTCCGAGGTGTCCCGGATTGGAAGCACACTGATCAATAATGAATTGCCTCAGCTCATCACAAAGTTGGACCAACTGATCCTTTCCGAGTTTCTTAAGATCAGCAGGATAATTGATCTGTCCAAGAAGTTTCTGCTCTTTGCTCGTATCCATCATGCGGGTTTCTCCACCTGGGCTGTTTCCCTGGTTTGAAATGTATTCAGGTTTGTGCAAAGTTAACAATTAATTGCTTATTTCGCCTGAAGATATTGACCGTGTTACTAATTTAGATCACTAATCAGTTTGCGATTTTTAACCAAACATAAATTGTTTCGGCCATGAATAAAAACCTGATCTTATTTGCATTGTTTTTCCTGATTATTTCCTGTGTCCCCCCCACACGTTTTAAATCGTTGCAGGATGAAACAACAACCTGCCGTCAGGAAAGAGATATGCTGAAAGCAGCAAATGAACAGCTTACCGTTGAAAATAAGGAAGTGAAAGCCCGGCTTGCTGCTGCAGAAAAAGACCTTGCCAGGGCAGGCAGGGATACGCTCAGATGGAAGCAGGAAACAGAAAAGCTGATGCAGGAAAACCTGATGCTGAAAAACGACTACAGCGATCTTCAGGAATCGCGCGATGCCCTGATGAAAGGCAGTGAAAACGAGATCCGGAAGCTGATGGATGAATTGCAGGTAGCACAGAAGGACCTTCAGAAACGGGAAAACGACCTGAAAAAAATGTCGGATGATCTGACCCTGCGAAAAGACGAGTTCGACCAGATGCAGCTTGAGCTGAACCGGAGGAATGAAAGATTGGCCGAGCTTGAAAAAGGACTGAAAGACCAGGAAACCTTGCTTTCCGATTTGAAACAAAAGGTATCCGGCGCACTTCTCGGGTTTGAAAACCAGGGGCTCTCAGTTTCCCGCAAGAACGGCAAAGTATATGTATCACTCGATGAAAAGCTGCTTTTCAAAAGCGGCAGTACCACCGTTGACCCCCGGGGTGTTCAGGCTTTGAAAAAACTGGCCTCCGTGCTGGAACAAAACCCCGACATCAATGTGATGATCGAAGGACACACCGATGATGTTCAGGTGCTGGCCGGATCGGCATTTAAGGACAACTGGGATTTGAGCGTGCTGAGAGCCACCTCCATCGTAAGAATACTGCTGGATGGGACATCCATCAATCCACAAAGACTTACTACTGCCGGAAGAAGCCAGTATCAGCCGGTAGATCCCGGGAAAACACCCGAGGCCCGGCAAAAAAACCGGCGCACCGAAATCATCCTGTCACCTAAGTTGGATGAGTTGTATAAAATGCTGGGGGAATAGGACGCTACACCGTCATGATATCCTTTTCCTTAGCGGCAACGACTACATCAGTTTTTTTTATGAAATCATCCGTCATGTGCTGAATTTTCTCGGTGGCTTCCTTTTCAACATCCTCGGGAAGCCCGTTCTTCAGCAATTTTTTCAGCTCTTCGTTGGCGTCGCGTCGTGCATTGCGAATGCTTACCTTGGTGTTCTCGCCCAGTTGCTTAACCTGTTTTACCAGGTTCTTGCGCCGTTCTTCAGTAAGGGGGGGAATGTTCAGCCTGATGATCTCACCGTTGTTCATGGGGGTCAGTCCGATATTGGCATAAAGAATTGCTTTCTCAATGGTTTGCAGCATATTCTTGTCCCAGGGTTGCACAACAATTGTTTTGGCATCGGGAGTGCCGATATTTGAAACCTGCGCCAATGGAGTCAGGGCACCGTAATAGTCAACCTGAATGCCGTCAAGAATGGCAGGAGTGGCTTTCCCGGCACGAATATGAATCAGTTCTTCTTCCAGGTGATGAATGGCTTTATCCATTTTTTCCTTAGCCATGTCTTCGCAAAATCGGGCTTCTTCTTCCATATTTCAAGGTGTTTGATGTAACGAAAACAAAATTAAAACATTGAATCAAATTTTCAATCCACTCAGAGAAAAAAAACGACCTCATGGCACAATGCAAGTTCCCTGGATGCAGGTTGAATCCTGCTGCCAACAGGTTCAATTGTGAATGATGCTGCCTACTTCTTGCCCTTCGAGCACCTTTTTCAGATTACCCGGAGTGTTCATGTCAAACACAAGAATAGGTACATTGTTTTCACGGCACATGGTAAATGCCGTCAGATCCATGATCTTCAATTCTTTGTTGTATGCTTCTTCAAATGTAAGATCAGCATATTTCACGGCATCCGGTACCTTTTCAGGATCGGCTGTATAAACGCCGTCAACCCGGGTACCTTTAAGGATCACTTCGGCTTCAATTTCAACACCCCGTAAGGCAGCTGCTGTATCGGTTGTAAAGAAAGGGTTCCCGGTACCGAAGGTAAATATCAGCGAACAACCTTGAGCAAAGAGTGTTTCTGCGAGTGTTTTAGAATAGCGCTCAGCAACCGGAAGCATTTCAATGGCTGTTAAAACCCTTGCTTTGCCACCTGCCTGGTTGATAAAGGTTTGCAACGCAAGACCGTTGATCACGGTGGCCAGCATGCCCATATAGTCACCGGTTATCCGGTCAAATCCGCTTTTCAAACCCGACAATCCCCTGAAGATATTGCCTCCCCCGATTACAATGCCCACTTCGGCACCCAGGTCCTGTGCCTCTTTGATCTGCCGTGCGTAGGACTCAAGCACCGACTCATCAATGCCTGATTTTTTATCACCCATCAGTGCTTCACCGCTTAATTTAAGCAATACCCTTTTGTATTTTAATGCCATGGTTGT
>CAZLLD010000105.1:0-9440 GCA_964560225.1 uncultured Bacteroidales bacterium | reverse complement strand
CCTTCGTTGATCCAGATATCCTGCCAGGTGCTGCAGGTAACAAAATCACCAAACCACTGGTGGGACATTTCATGAGCCACAAGCAGAAATGAGAAATTCACCAGCGTAGTCATTGTCTGGTGCTCCATACCCCCACCGAAAGGTGCCACACAATGCCCGTATTTTTCATTGGCAAAAGGGTAAGGGCCAAACAGGTCGGAGTAAAGAAGCATCAATTCAGCCGACCGGTCAATTAAACCCTTGTTTTGTTTCAGATAATCAGGGTGGTTATATAAATAATTCTGTATCAGTATGGAATCTTGTGCATCTTTTGCCTTGACATAAAAACTGTAATCCATATAATCACTAACCGTAAACGAGATCAGGTAATAGGCAATGGGGTATCTCGATTTCCACTCGTAACGGATCCGGTTACCGGCCAGGGGAACACTCGCTGTAAGGAGTCCGTTTGATCCGGCTTTCAAATTCCTGTCGGTACTGAGAAAAATGTATGCTGAATCGGCTTTGTCGGTGAGCGACTGTTTGCAGGGAAACCAATATTTGGCTGAAAATGGTTCCGAAAGTGTCCAGGTGACATCTTTGTTCCATGAAGGCACATGCTTGTTGTATATTCCCGAAGGTATGTAAACATCGTTACCGGGCCCGTGATAATAAATGTGAAGCGTAATTGTCTCGTTCTGAACTGCCGGCTCGTCCAGGGTTACCGTCAATTCATCGGCTGATCGGGAATATTTCTGCCTGTGGTTGCTTACAATTGCCGAATCAAGTACAAGCAGGTCGGTAAAGTCAAGTACTACCTGATCAAGTGACGATACTAATGATTTGAGCCTGATGGTTACATAGCCCTGAATGTAAATTGATGTATCACTTACATCCAGATTCAGGTGGTAAAATGAAATATCATAATTATCTTTGCCTGACACACCGGAACCTTTTGTTTTGCCATTGCTGTTAACGGAGAATGAGCTTGTCAGGAGAAATAGGCATCCGGCAATCCATGAGTACGCGTGAAATTTTCTTAACAACATGTACTGGAAATTTCGCATAAATGTAGGTAAAAATGCTATAAAAAAAGATCCCGGCTTTTACACCGGGATCCAACACCCAAAACTAATAAACCCTATCTGACAAAAACCTATCTTTGATATCTTGAATTCTTCGTTTGATTTCTTATACAAATTTACGCTGTTTATCAACATTCGTTGAATTTTTACCGGTGATTTGCATCATTCTTAATGGTGATATTCATCACCTTTTTCAGTCAATTGTTGGTAAAGCACAGGCTGATAGAGGAAACTTTAGGTTTTTTAACAGATATTCCGACCATTGGTTGACTAGAAACTGCCTAATTCGCTAATTTTACTGTTGAAAACAGTATTCTCATTTTGGCACTTCATCATATCTGCATTTCAACAACAGAACTCAATGAAGGAAAACATTCTTAATCTGGCCGTCAGAACCGTTCACTTGTTGAAATCCATTCATCCAGGCGATCAGGGATCTATGCCCTTTCTTACCATCCGGCAGTATTTTCTGAAACTCGGAATTCCTTCAGAGGTCATGTCAGATTATTCAGCCAGCAGGTACGATCAGAGCATGGCTGATGAATTGTGTAACAAGATAAACAGTGAACTTTCCGAAACAGACAAGGTTAGTTTGCTGCTTCTTGTGCAGGATTGTCTGTTACCAATGCATAATAGTCATGAGTTCGTTAACAACCTGAATTGGTTATACAAAGTCCTGGGTATTGAACCTTTGCTAATGAACAGGTTCAGAAACTTTCTTGAGCAGGATGTGAGGCTAGCCGATAACAGCGATTTTCTGCTGCTTTCGCCAAGGTCTTCCATTAATGATGAGAGGCTCGAGGGCAGCTGGATCGAAAACAATGCACCCAGGGCAACAGCGGTTTCGGATGCCTTCGATCCGGAACAGTTGAACCGGCACATACTGGTTATGTACATTAGCCATATCAGATCATACGTGATCCGCTGCATCGAAACAACCGGAAGGCTTTTTGATGAGGATTATGAAAATCAGTGCTCATTCAGACTGCTGAGCCCGGGAAAGGAATTGAGCATTAAAGGTGTTCCGGTGATCACTTTTTCTGGACTGAAGAACCGGTTTATCCAGCGTGATGAAAAGGGCGAAGTAACCCTGGTGGTTGACCAGATCAGATATTCCGAGCCAAAAGGTCTGAAAGAGGTCAATACCTTTATTACCATTGAAAATACAGGTCAGCTGATTGGCATTGTTGGCCGCGAAGGGGTGGGGAAAAGTACCCTGCTAAAACTTCTGGCAGGGAAAATGAAACCTGACAGTGGAAACATCAGGATCAACGGGTATGATCTGTGGAAAAACAAGTATTTTCTCAAAGGCATTATCGGTTTTGTTCCCGAAGAAGACCTGCTTTTTGAAGAACTGACAGTGTTTGACAACCTGGCGCTGACCGCCCGCTTGTTTTTCAGTAACCTGACGAAGAAGGAGATCAGCGATAAGGTGAACGGCTTGTTAAGCAAACTCGACTTGCTGGAGTTGAAACACGAAGTGACAGGTGCGGCTGACAGTAAACACATCCAACCCGGACAGCGGCGTTTGCTCAATATTGCTCTTGAACTGTTGCGTGAGCCGCAGATCCTGCTTGTTGATAATGCATTGTCCGGACTGGCCATGTCTGACGCATCAAAAGTGATCAAGGTATTGCATGAGTATTCCTTTCAGGGAAACCTGGTAATTACGTCTATCAGTCAGGTCGACAGCAACACGTTTATGCTTTTCGACAAGATCTGGATACTCGATGAAGGCGGGTGTGCCGTTTACAACGGCCCCATCAGCGGAGCCTGCAATTACCTGCTGAAAAACCTGAAACTCAATATGCAGAAGACTGACGAGGTCGATCCTGCGCATCTGGTTGACCTGGTGAATTACCGCCTGCCCGACAAGCAGGGACAGGTTTGGAAAAGGGTTATGGAACCTGCCGACTGGCACAGCCACTACCTCAAAGAACAGTTGCTCAGCAATCAGCCACTGTCGGCCAATATCCGCATGCCTGCCCGCATGGTTAAAATTCCCAATCTTGAGGTACAGTTGCTTATATTTTCCATGCGGAATTTTAAATGCAAGTTTTCCCGTTTTAAAGATATTCTCAAATCATTGGCCATTGGCCCCCTCATTGCGCTGGTGCTGTCGGTGCTGTTTCATTATTGCGAAGAAGGGAATTACACGCTGCTGAATAACCTGAACCTTCCGCTTTACCAGTTTATTAGCGTAATCGCGGCTGTTTTCTTAGGACTTGTCGCCAGTGTAGATGAAATTATCCGAGAAAAGAACATCCTTGAAAAAGAGGAATACCTCGAATTCAGCAGGTTCAGTTACCTGAATTCCAAAATCCTCTACCTTTTTCCGGTTGTGGCCATCCAGGTATTTCTTTTTATCCTGGTCGGAAACCTGATACTGGGTATCACTGAGCTTTTCTTTGTATACTGGATTGTTCTGTTCAGTGCCGCCAGTTTTGGAATTCTTCTGGGACTGGCAATTTCTGCAGGGATTCAAAATATCAACCTGCTTCATAAAGGATTCATACCGGTAGTAATTGCCATTCAGCTGCTTTTGGGAGGCGGAATCGTTTCCTACGACCGGATGAACCTGGGAAACACCCGGTATACACCCTGGATTGCTGATCTCATGGTTACACGGTGGGGATACGAGGCAATTGCTGTAGAACAGTTTAAACACAACAGCTATGAAAAGATGTTTTATGACGTTGATCAGAGAATCGATCAGGCATCTTTCTATACTTTTCACATGATCCCCAAACTGGAAGAATCGTTGCAACAATGTGTCACCACATTCGATGCCGATTCTGTAAAGTCACTTACAGCACTGTTGAAAAATGAGATGACGAGGCTTTCCGGTGCATCAGATGTTTTTGCCTTCGAATACATGAACCGGCTCGATGAGATTGCCGTTAATGAAGATATTGCGCGCGAAACAAGTGACTACCTTACCTATTTGAGCATGCATTTTTATGAGAAGCACCAGCTGTTGATCAGGCAAAAAGCCATACGAACCGACAGCATGACTGTCATGCTGGGCTCTGATAAACTGAACCGGATAAAACTGAACCATCACAACCTGGCCCTTGAAGATTTAGTGACCAGCAGCCACAGCAACCAGGAATATGATGTGATCGGAAATGAAATTGTTCCGCTGAGGGGAGCTGTGTATAAGGAACCTGCTTCGAATGCTGGAAGAGCCCGGCTTTTTACGTCTATGAAGCTGGTTAACGGTCAAAAAACGGAAACCTTGTGGTTCAACTTGTCCATGATGTGGTTGCTGATTTCAATTTGTTACGTGTGGGTGCTGTTTGATTATACGGGTCTGATCCGCCGGGCACTGCGTATACAAAAATAGTCCTGACAGGGTTTCAAGCCCCCGAATGCTGAGTATAGCCTTCAGACTACGCTCATTTTTTGACTTTTTTGGCAGCCTAAATTGCGAAATTTTTCATCCGCAAACGCAACCCTGAGGTCCCTGTTACAGTACAACCCAATATAGACTACTCACGGGAAGGACGGGGCAATGAAAGGTTATTATCTCAAATCGGCAATCGCAATAGGGCTTCTGGTATCCGTGATCCTGTTCTCCAGGTTTGCATCGGTTGAGAAGATTGAAGAAACACGCGGATTCAGGTGGACAGAAAAAAAGAGCAACCCGGAGTTTCTGCTGTCACCTTCGGCCTGGGTTGATTCGGTGCTGAACTCACTAACTTTGGAACAACGGATTGCCCAGCTGATCATGGTTGCTGCTTATTCCAACAACCATCGCAGAAATGAACAGGAAGTTACCAAACTGATTAAAGATTATAAGATTGGCGGACTCGTGTTTTTCCAGGGAACACCATACCGGCAGGCCCAACTTACCAACCTCTATCAGTCTCTTTCCAGAACACCCCTGTTGATTGCCATGGACGCCGAAAGCGGACCCGGCATGCGCATTGACAGTGCCATGCGCTATCCCAGCCAGATGATGCTGGGCGCCATTGAAGACGACAAGCTGATTTTCAACATGGGCAGCCAGATTGCCAGCCAACTCAAACGGCTTGGTGTTCATATCAACTTCGCCCCGGTGATCGACATCAACAACAATCCCAATAATCCGGTTATTAACACGCGCTCATTCGGCGAAGACATGGTGGCCGTTACCCGAAAGTCACTCTTTTACATGATCGGAATGGAAAATAACGGTATCCTTGCCGTTGCCAAGCATTTTCCGGGTCACGGCGATACCGAAGCCGATTCGCACCATGAACTGCCTGTTATTCAACAATCCAAAGCACGACTCGACAGCCTCGAATTATCCCCGTTCAGGGAGCTGATATATAATGGTCTGTCAGGTATCATGACTGCCCATCTGCAAATCCCTGCCCTCGATCCACGTGATACGGTTCCGGCATCACTTTCGGAATACGTTGTTGACTCATTGCTGAAAAAAGAAATGGGTTTCAATGGCCTCATCTTTACTGATGCACTGGGTATGAAAGGTGTATCCGGCTACTATAAGCCGGTTGATGCTGCTGAAATGGCTCTTCAGGCGGGAAATGACATCCTGCTGATGCCCGATGATGTCCCCGGTATCATTGTCAGCCTGGCCAAAAAGGTAAGGCAGGGTAAAATCAGCGCGGAAGCAATTGATCAGCGTTGCCGAAAGGTGCTGGCTGCCAAGTACTGGGCCGGACTGAACCGTTACCGGCCGGTTGAACTGGCCGGTCTCAACGCCGACCTGAACAAACCGGAATACCGGTTGCTGCAGCGAAAACTGACCGAATCGTCGCTTACACTGCTGAAAAACCGGAACGGTTTGCTGCCCCTGAAGAATCTCAACACACTCAGGGTGGCTTCTGTGGTTTTCAGCAGCAAACCTGAAAACGTATTTCCGCAAGTGTTGGAATCATACCTGCCCATTACACGGTTTTATATCCGTAGTGACTTACGCGACAATGTGGACAGCCTGTTTGCCGAATTGAAAAAATTCAATCTGGTTATTGCCAGCGTGCATGCAACAGACCTGAGTCCTGCAAAACAATATGGGATCAGCGATTTCATGATCGGGCTGGTTGACTCGCTGTCGCTATATCACCCGGTTGTGCTCGATTTGTTTGCAAATCCTTATGTGCTGAACCGGTTTCAACACACCGACAGGTTAAAGGCTGTTCTCGTATCGTACGACAATTCCGACCTGACTCAGGAAGTTTCGGCACAGGCCATTTCAGGAGCTATTGGCTCGGGAGGTACCGTTCCGGTATCAACCACGCAATGGCATGCGTTAAAAGCGGGACTGAAAATGGAATCGCTGGGACGTCTGAAGTTCACCATTCCGCTTGAAGCAGGGATGAGCGAGGATACACTCAAAAAGATAGACGATATTGTTTACAAAGCTATAGAAAACCAGGCTTTCCCGGGTTGCCAGGTGCTTGTGGCACGCAAAGGCCGGATCATTTTTAACAAGGCTTATGGAACACAGGTGTATAAGGGGCAGGAACCGGTTGCCCTTACCGATCTCTACGACCTGGCCTCAATAACCAAGGCGGCTGCCACCACCCAGGCCATGATGAAACTGGTTGATGAGGGCTGCCTGGATATCAGCCAGAAGCTGTCGGCTTACCTTCCGTATCTTGAGCATTCCAACAAGAAGGATTTGGTGATCAAAGACATCCTGTTGCACCAGTCAGGTTTACTTTCTTTCATCCCGTTTTATTTTTCAACAGAAGAACCGGTTTTTAAGAATCAGCCCATGTTCAGTTCCAATATTACTGATGACAATCCATTGAAAGTTGCCGCAGGCCAGTATATGAACAGGTATACACACTTCCGGAGCGACATCATTTCTGAAAATTATTCAAGGAAATTTCCATACCAGGTGGCTGATGGTATGTATATTTCACGCACATGGCCCGATTCCATGTACCTGGGCATTGCCGCCTCACGCCTGAATAAAAAGGAATATGTATACAGCGACCTGGGCTTCATTCTTTTCAGGCAAATGATCGACAGCATCACCGGAGTTCCGTTCGATGCCTACCTCGATTCGGTATTCTACCGGAAGTTGGGAGCCACAAGACTGTGTTTCAATCCGCTCGGTAAATTCCCACGGCAAAACATTGCACCTACCGAAGACGACCAGCTGTTCCGAAAACAGTTAATCAGAGGTTATGTGCATGATCAGCGTGCTGCCATGTTCGGGGGTGTATCCGGACATGCAGGTCTTTTCGGCAATGCCGTTGACCTGGCCAAGCTGTTCCAGATGATGCTGAACAATGGGGTTTATGGCGGCGAAAGATACATCAGCAAACAAACCATTGAACTTTTCACCTCCAGGCAATCGACAATGGCAAACAACCGCAGGGGGTTGGGCTTCGACAAGCCCGAGCCGGATGCGCAGAAACCAGGTCCAACCTGCCGGAGCGCTTCACCAAAAAGTTACGGACATACCGGTTTCACAGGAACCATGGTTTGGGCCGACCCTGAATATGACCTCATCTATATCTTCCTTTCCAACCGGGTTTACCCCGATGCCTCCAACAACAAGCTGGTTGAAATGAACGTCCGCACCGAAGTGCAACAGGTGGTGTACAACGCGATTGTGGAGTAGCTGTTGGCTGTTAGACGTTGGCCCTGCCGAAGCCAATTATCTCATTTTTCATGCAACAGGCGTTCAAAGCCGGTATAAGGCAATAACTCATGCATCTCAAAACGGATAAAATTCTTCCTAACCAGGGGAAATTCACTGAGCATGGATGCTGCTTCCGTTTTATCCTTACACTCCAGAATAAGCACAGCACATTTATCCTGATTAAAATAGATTTCGCGCACAATACTTTTCATTTGCAGCTTATACACATGCGCAGCCTCTTGTTTCAGAATTTCAGAGGCATTATTCCAGTCGGCGCCTTCAACCGGTTTTTCGATTGCCAGTATTTTCATGCTGTCTGAATTTTTCCTTTCAAATATAACACAACGGCGCCGGCAATTAGAGTTCTGTCATGCTGAAAAGTGCAGGTTAAGTGACCACCCCTTTTTGAGAGTTGAGCAGCTTCCAGTCTGGTTTTGTTTAAGCGTTTGGCCCAGTATGGAGTTAGTGTTGTATGAGAAGAACCAGTTACCGGATCTTCGTCTATACCACTTTGAGGGGCAAAAAACCGCGATACAAAGTCGGCATCACTACCCGGAGCCGTTACAATAACACCTCTTCCGTCAGCCTTTGACAACATTTTCAGGTCAGGTGACATGTTCTCAATATCAGCCTGAGTGGCATATACCAAAAGATAATCGGTTTTACCCCTGTAACATTCCTGCGGCATTTTGTCGAAACATCTTCGGATCACATCCGGAATCGGATGCTCCTGGTATGGGTCGGTTGGAAAATCCAGTTCAAATAATCCAGTTTCAAGCTTACGTACAAATAAATCACCGGAGAGATGGGAGTAAAAATGAATCGTTTTACTTTCCGTTACCTGAAGTTCGTTCATCAATACATAAGCGCTGGCCAGGGTGGCATGACCACATAATTCAACCTCTGTGGATGGTGTGAACCACCGTATTTCATATAAGCCGTCTCCGGGAACAAGGAAGGCCGTTTCTGCCAGATTATTCTCTGCAGCAATATACTGCATTACATCTTCAGGAATCCACTTATCCAGCAAACACACTGCTGCCGGATTGCCTGAAAAAAGCTTAGAGGTAAAAGCATCGAGTTTATAGATATCTATCATCATGGTACTTAGTTCTTTGATTTGTCAAGGTGAATTTCGAAAGGGAACAAGAAAATCAGGTATCAGGTAATCTCAAATTACAAATCTATCTCATAAATCCGTGATTCTTCGCCCCAGGGATGATAACCCTGCCCGATGTACCTGAATCCGTGTTTTTCATAAAATCCGGTATGGCCGGTAGACAGGTATAAATTGGCAAATCCTGCTTTTCCGGCATCCTCTTTCGCTTTCTCTAAGAGCAAGGTGCCATAATTATTTCCTCGGTACTTCTCTTCAATATACAACGCACAAATCCATGGGTACAAATCCATCCTGCTGATAAAATCATTGGTGATCAGTCCGGCACAGCCTGCTATTATATCATCATTAACCAATAAGTACCATTGCGGTAATGGATTCGTGGTATGGATACAATGACTGATACAGTCTTCATAGATGACAGGCAGCACGGAATTCCAGCTTTTCTGGAAATAGGCGATGGCCCTGTTTTTCCAAACAGGATTTTCTCTTACCGAAATTATCTCCATGTCAATGGTTGTCAATTCTCTGGAGGCAAATATAAATATTTGTTTATGATACTATGGCTGTTTTGGTATGCTAACGGGTATTTCAGAGTCCACAAGTATATTATTATTCACAAGCATTTCAAATGACTCGTGGGACTTTGGGGACA
>CAZLLD010000104.1:0-9602 GCA_964560225.1 uncultured Bacteroidales bacterium | reverse complement strand
AAAAGATTGAAGAAAATCCCACCGCATTTCATAGCGTGGAAAATGCGCTAAGCCGCACAGAACAGTATATTGAAGAAAATCAAAAAAGCCTTTCCATTATTGTTTTAGCTATTATAGTTATCGTTGGCGGTTATCTGAGTTATAAAAAGCTTTACCTGGAACCCAAAAACCGTGAAGCTCAAAGTGATATGTTTATGGCCGAACAATACTTCGAACAGGACTCATTTAATCTTGCACTGAATGGTGATGGGCAAAATTACGGTTTTCTTGAAATCATTGATGAGTACAGCGTTACCAAAGCAGCAAATCTGGCGCATTACTACGCCGGAATATGCAACCTGCGAATGGGAGCTTATGAAGACGCTGTTGAACATTTGGAAAAGTTTGACAGTGAAGATGTTATGATTGGAACCATAGCTCTTGGAGCCATCGGAGATTGCTACATGGAACTTGATGACAAAGAAGAAGCCGTGTCGTTCTATTTAAAAGCCGGTGCCCGCAAGAAAAATTCGTTTACCTCCCCGCTTTATCTCAGAAAGGCAGCTATGGTAATGGAAGACCTGCAACAATACGACAAGGCATTGAAAGCATACGAAACCATTAAAAAGGATTATCCCGAGTCAGAAGAAGGAAAGCAAATTGATAAATATATTGCTGCACTGAAAATTAAAATGAAATAGTTTCAGGTTTATTAACCAAAAAAGTATCAATAAA
This sequence comes from uncultured Bacteroidales bacterium, assembly GCA_964560225.1. Classification (GTDB taxonomy): domain Bacteria; phylum Bacteroidota; class Bacteroidia; order Bacteroidales; family UBA10428; genus UBA5072. Next base: position 8,888 of record CAZLLD010000104.1, on the reverse strand, counting down.
TCCCCGTTTGTTGATACTTTTTTTATTTGTCCGGTATGGCCACTGTACTAAAGAACCTTTCCGCATTTGATCCAGATGACGTACCCAGTGCCCGTCAGATGAAGTTCGGAATTGTTGTTGCCGAATGGAATAGTGAAATCACTTTTTCTTTGCGCGATGGTGCAATAGAAACTTTACTCAGGCAAGGCGCATCTAAAAACTGTATTGTGGTCAAACATGTTCCCGGAAGCTTTGAACTTACCCTGGGAGCAAAATGGATGGCCGAAACTGAAGAATTCGACGCAATCATTTGTCTGGGCTGCGTGATACAGGGTGAGACCAGGCATTTTGACTTCATTTGTCAATCGGTAACACAGGGCATCACCAAACTCAATCTGGATTACAGCATACCTGTTGTGTTTGGTGTTTTGACTACAAATTCTGTTGAACAAGCCAAAGAACGTGCCGGTGGCAAACATGGCAACAAAGGCGACGAGGCTGCAATTACCGCCATAAAGATGGCTGCCCTTAAAAAGGAATTCGAATAAAGTAAATCAGCCAGAAATGCAAGTAAGAGAGGAATTTGAAGATATCCGGCCTTATCACGATGAGGAAATTAATCCGGCACTGCAAAGAATAAAGGCTGTTCCTGAATTTCACAAAATCCTTGAATTCCTTTTCCCCGAAAAAAAGAAGGAAGACATTATTCACAACCTTCTGAATATCAATACCGCACTTGATTTTCAGAAACAATTCATGCATCCGCTTGTCAATTCAATTGTGAATAAAACATCAAAAGGACTTACAACCAGTGGATTCGATCTTCTCAGAACCGGAACACCTTATCTGTTCGTAGGCAATCACCGGGATATTGTGCTGGATTCGGCAATACTTCAGGTTATTTTACTCGACTTTGGCCATGAAACTTCCGAAATCACTTTCGGGAGTAACCTGATGACCAATCAATTCATCATCGACCTGGGCAAGGTTAACAGAATGTTCAAGGTAAACCGGGGCGGAAACCGTATGGAGCTTTTCAGAAATTCACAGATACTCTCATCGTATATCAGGTATACGCTCACACAAAAGAAAACTTCCGCATGGATTGCGCAGCGGAGCGGTCGTACTAAAGACGGTTCCGACAAAACAGAGACCGGCTTGCTGAAGATGTTCAATATCAGCGGCACCAAAGATTTCATCCCTTCCTTCTCCGAATTAAACATCGTTCCCCTTTCGATTTCTTATGAATTCGAACCCTGCTGTGCCTATAAAGTCAGAGAAATTGCCTCAGTTACCAATGGCACACCTTACCGCAAGAAACCAAATGAAGACCTGATGAGCATCATTTCCGGCATCACGCAGCCCAAAGGCCGGATTCACCTGGCTGCCTGCACTCCCGTTAACCAAATGATCAACTCAACTGAAGAGTGTCAGGGTATAAATGAAAAGATCAACCGGCTTGCCGCATTGATGGATACTGCCATTTACACTAACTATAAACTGTGGCCCAACAATTACATTGCCTATGACCTGCTCAACCAAAGCCAAAAATTCAGCCACATGTATTCACGCGAGGATACGGAAAAATTTAAGGCCTATGCCGATCAGGAACTGTCCATCTTCTCAGGAGATACTGCACTTCAAAGGAAACTGCTGCTTAAAATATATGCCAACCCGGTAATCAATTACTTGTCTGTTACAGCTGTTAGCCGTTAGCCGTTAGCCACTGGCCATTAGCCAACAGCCAACAGCTAATGGCTACTTGTTCTTCTCTTTAAACGCCTTCACCTCCCGCACCATCTTCCCGAATTGCTTGCCCAGCCGCTTTTTATCCTCCACCCTGATTTCATAATGTTGTTGCTCCTTCACCAGTTTGAGATAGCTTGCATAAATTTTCGGATCCAGCATACCGCTTTCAAATGCCCTGATCACCGCGCAGCCTTCCTCAACCAGATGCCTGCAATCGGCATACCTGCAATCTTTTGCATACTTATCAATCTCAGGAAACAATCCCAATTCAGCAAGATCATCATCCAAAGCTATTCCGAATTCGCGCATGCCCGGAGTGTCGATAACCAGACTGCCATTGGATGCAACAAATAAATCACGCGTGGTGGTGGTATGCCGGCCCTTATTGGTGGAATGACTCAGCGTGCTGGTTTTCAAATGACGGTCACCTGTCAGCGAACTGATGATAGAACTTTTCCCTACCCCTGAGGATCCGACAAAAATATGCGTCTTCAATGGTTTGAGAGCATCTGATTTCAGCTCATCCATGCCTGAACCGCTGTAAGCACTGCAAAAATAAACCGGGCAGTCTCTCTTTAACCGCATAATTGCTTCGCGGTAGGGTTCAATATCTTCAACCAGGTCAGCCTTGTTTAAAACAATTGCCGGAGTGATACCACACGCCATGATTTGAACCAGGTAACGGTCAATCCGCATGATGTTGAAGTCCCTGTCGAGACCCTGAATTATTAAAGCATAATCGATATTGGCCGCAATTACCTGCCGCTCTGACTTGCCTCCGGGAGCCCTGCGCGACAAGGCATTCTGCCTTGGAAACACATCTACAATATACCCCATTGTTTCATAATCGAGGTAGTATACCCAATCCCCCACCCGGGGCAATAGCTCCGGTTCGATACCATACAACAGTTTGCCTGACAATTCACACTCCAGTTCCCCTTCCCGTGTAACCACATGATATTTCATTCCCAGTAATGAAATTACCCGGCCGGGTTTCAGATCACTGCCGGGATTGCCGTTGATATAATGATTGTTAAAAAAATCGTTCCAGCCAAATTGATTTAATAAGTCCATTGTTTGCGCAATTAATATAGTAAACTTAAGATGAGAATAATGAATTAACTCCCTGCCTGCTGGCAGGGTGATACAGGGAAAGGGCACAGAAAAGCGTTGCTTCCCCTGCTATCGCACAATGGCTATAATGTGAAGATATTTGGTTTTACTTGTCATAAAGAAACAAAGATATAAAATTCTTAACTTTCAGTTGAATTATTCATCAAAAGCCATAACATGACCTTTGCGCAACAAGTGATCTCATTTTACAGAACCTTGAATTATTCAGGCCCTTTGCCTGCGGGAATTAACCTGATGAATCCCTTTAGCGGAAACAACTCTGTTATTGATGTAATCAGCGAGTTCTGCAACCGGTTTTTTAACGACAGCAAGCCACGAAAGCTGATACTCGGAATCAACCCGGGACGTTTCGGAGCAGGTGTCACGGGTATTCCGTTTACCGATACCATCCGGCTGAATGAGAAATGCGGGATCGGGTTTGACCGGTTTCGCACTTACGAACCTTCCTCTTCATTTGTTTACGATATGATCGAAGCATATGGCGGCGTAGAGAAGTTTTACAGCCATTTTTTTGTAAGTGCCGTATGTCCGCTCGGCTTCACCAGAATCAATTCCAAAGGCAAAGAAGTCAACTGCAATTATTACGATGATCCTGCTCTGATTAAGATGATTTACAGGTTTATTGCAGAAAGTCTGGAAAAACAAATTCAGCTTGGCATTGACACTTCAACGTGCATATGCCTGGGAACCGGCAAAAATGATGCTTTTCTGAAGAAATTGAATGCTGAACGTCATTTTTTCGGACGTATAATAACCCTGGAGCACCCGCGGTTCATCATGCAGTACAGGGCAAAGCGAAAGGAGGAGTATATCAGAAAGTATATGGAAGCACTAAATGAAGTGATGGAGGAATAGTCTTCTGGTCTTCTGGTCTTCTAAGTCTTCTGGTCTTCTAAGTCTTCTAAGTCTTTGCTATTTAATATTCGGTGTCCGATGCCTGCCAGTCGGCAGGTTCTGTGTTTGTGTGTACTATTTTATGTCACACTGAGTCTGCCTGACTACCTGCAAGGCAGGCCCAGCATGACTGACTTCAGCATCAAAACTCAATTCCTATGCCAATTTCTAACATAAAGAATGGATAAATCCCATTTTCATTTTCAATGGTTCTTTCAGATGTGTAGTAACCTGGGTCTGTAAAAGACGTTATATCATTATTTGTAAATTCAGCACCCACATATGCCCCGGTGGTTAAATAAAAACCCGATGCCGACCGAAAGCGGTAACCTCCGTTCATAATAAAATCAAAGTGATTCATTGTGTTCTCTGTCTCATATGGCTCACCCTGATCATCAACGAAAGTGCGCTTACCAAATTCGCCCATGACACCAATATACGGCTTGTTCTTGTTATCGCCAAAAAAATATTTTAATCCTCCTCCGAAAGCAATATTTTCCACTTTGTCAGGAACTTCATCCCGGAAAGCAATTTTCATAAGAAGTCCTGCTGTTGCAAACCTCACATGGGCATTCAAAACAAGGTTATCGGTTAAACCAATTTCGGCATTGACCAGGGGACCGAATTGAACAAATCCTAAAGGCTCAACCGACAAGGCAAACTTGCCAATAGCATTGTCGCCCGACTGTGCAAACATGTTTATGCTCAACACAAACAATACTGCAATAAGAAAATTTTTCATGAGAATTTCATTAATAGGTTAGCTAATCATTAATTAGAAGTGTTATATCATAAAGTATTGAAAGTTGCAATGATGCTGTCGTGTAAGACTATAGTTGCATCAAAGTCGGCTGCAGGCATCACAGATTGAATTACGTGCTGGGTTTTTCCGTTTTTAATCAAATAGAATTTCACCTTGGTTTTTTCACCTTCCTTTTCAAATGAATAAACTGCCCACATAGCTTCCATGCCATTAATTGTAGCAACACCTTCTTCTTCAACAGTGTTCTTTTTATCACTTTTTATGCTCCTAAGATTCGCCTTATAAGCTTCCTTTGTAGATAGTGCGATAGATTTTGCCGTAACCACCATGAGCTGTTTGGTAATATCTTTACCATCATTGGCAGCAAGAATGCCTACTAAAGCATTTTTGTCATAAGCAGTAACCCAGCCTTTGGGAAAATCGATGGAATACTTTTTGTCTTTGTTTTCATACCTTTCAACTTCCTGGCTGAGTATTTGCAACGACAGACCGATTAAAAGGCACATAAGTAATAGATTTTTCATGGCAATTTGTTTTGAAATTTGTTGTTTCAAAACTATAGTCCATAATTGAGGTATTTATCCACAAAAAGGTGGATTTTTAATAATAATTGCTTACTTTAGGTTTTATACCCTTAGACCTAACAAGTTTTTTCCAAATGTCTCACGTAATTCACATTTTCACTGTTCTTCTTCCTTGTGTTGTTACTCTCTGTGTCTTTTCGCAATCTCCACCTGCAGTTATCGGTTCTGCTGACACCGTCAGGGTCATGCAGTATGTTCAGAAGGCCCGTGAAGCCATTAATCAGTCATCAGCTGACAGCTCTGTATGGTATGCAAAGCAAGCCATCAGCATTTCTGAAAAGCGCGGGTTTTCAAAAGGCATTGCCTGGGGATATCACCGCCTGAGTCAGATTTATGATTTTACTGGAATGCCCGATTCTGCATTGTTTTTTGGTAAAAAAGCCGAAAAAATCTTTCGTGAAACAGGCGATAATTACGGCTTGCCATACTCACTTTACACTCTTGGAAATATCTATCTGTATAAATCTTGGTACGAAACAGCCCTGAGTCATTACACCGAATCACACAGTCTTTTCTCCAAAGGCAAAAACCTTTCGGGTACCACCGACTGCTATGCAGGTATCGGCCTGGTTTATTATTTCAGAGGAGAATGGCGCAATTGCATACGATACTTAATGCTCACAGCCGAATATGAAAAACAAACCAATGATGAAGAAGGACTTCCTGAAACCTATTTCAATATAGGTTGCGCCTATTACAAGCTGGGCCTAAGCGATTCTGCCAGGCATTTCTACAAACTGGCAGAAACTATAGCAGAGAGAACCAAAAACAACAGGGTGCTTTCGGCCACCTGCAACAATTTTGGAGAAATTGCCCTCGATGAAAAAAAGTATACAACTGCTCTTCAGTATTTTCAACGATCAATTGAGTTCAAAAAGCAGCTGGGTTATTTCGAAGGTATGGGTGAGAATTACATCAATTTGGGTAAGCTATACATGGAAACCGGAAATACAGGTAAAGCAATCGATTATGTTACCAGCGGTATTGAGTATTGCCGACGATATCATGCCAATGAAGACCAGGCTAACGGTTACCTTGTGCTTTCGCAATTGTATGAAAAATCAGGTAATGACGTGGCTTCACTTATGGCGTACAAGAAATATGTAAAAATCAATGACACTCTTAACAATTTGCGATTTGCCGGACAGGTTGCTGAATGGCAAACTCTTTATCACTTGAAAGATACTGAGTTTATGCTTGAAACAGCCAAAAACCAGGTATTGGCTCAGCAGGAACATATCAGGCTGAATAAAATATTTCAAACCGGATTGATCGTATTATCGTTATTTGTTATTATTACTTCGTTCCTTGCTTACAGGAATTTCCGGAATAAAAACATCATTGCAAAACAGAATATAGAATTGCAGGATCATCGCATCAGACAATTGGAAAATGAAAAGAAGCTTCTTGCCACACAATATGTGCTGAAAGGAGAAGAAACAGAAAGGAGAAGGCTGGCAAAGGATTTGCACGATGGGTTGGGTGGACTGTTGTCGGGTGTTCGAATGGCGTTCAGCAAAATTAACGGCAGCACCACTTTTACGGGTAATTCTGTTGATGAATTCAATCATGCTTTAGGCCTTCTGGATAAATCAATCTCGGAGTTACGCAGAGTTGCCAGAAATATGTTACCCGAAGCATTATTGAAATTGGGACTTAAAAGTTCTATTGCCGATTTCTGTGAAGAACTGAACAAGGTGAATAAAATGGAAATTATCTTCCAGTTCTTTGGCGACTTTGAAAGGGTAGAGTCTAACCTGGAATTAAACGCCTTCAGGATTATTCAGGAACTGGTAAACAACGCCATTAAGCATGCCAATGCCCGGATACTTGTTGTTCAAATGATTCAGGAACCGGAAAGATTGTGCTTTGTTGTTCAGGACGATGGAACAGGATTTAATATACACAATGAAAAAGTACAAAAAGGAATCGGACTTTCCACTGTTAAATCGAGGATTGAAGCCCATAACGGGACAATGGAAAGGATCAGCAGTCCTGGTAAAGGCACTGAATTTGTGATTGAGTTTCCGGTTCAGGCACACACGCAAAAGCAATTAGTTAGTTGATACCTTGGTAAGTTTATGATTAACAACTTGCTATATGATTGATATTTTAATCGTAGATGACCATCCCATAGTGACTGAAGGGTTAAAAAGTCTCATCCTTCAAAGGAAAATTTCGTCAAAATGCTTTGTTGCGCATTCCTTTGATGAATGCCGCAGGATTCTTCAAGCATTCACACCCGGTCTGGTGCTGGTGGATTACAGCCTGCCCGACGGAAACGGGGCAGATGTTTGCAAAGCAATTAAGCAAACTGATGAAAACATCAAAATACTCGCAATTAGTTCTTTTCGTGAAAGAAGTATTATAAAGTTAATGCTCGACCATGGTGCTTCGGGATTTGTACTGAAAAACGCATCGGAGGAGGAAATTACAGATGCCATTCACGCAGTTTTATCGGGAAAGAAATACATCTGCGATGAATCGTCTGAAATAATTCACATGAATCAACGTCCAATACTTACAAGGCGTGAAACAGAAATATTGCAATATATTGCCGACGGTTATACAAATGCCGAAATTGCCGAAAGGCTTTTCATTGGCCAATCAACAGTTGATACGCACCGACGCAATATGTTAATTAAGTTAAATGCAAATAACACTGCCAGCCTGATTAAAATGGCCCTTCAGTGTGGTTTGATAACCTAACTATTGCATTGCTTTAAAATAGCCTCCACATGAATCTGTGTGGTATTGAGCATGGGAATTCCGGCATATTCAGGGGCGGAAAGTATGAGTGGAAATTCAGTGCAACCCAGGATGAGCGAATCAATCTCTTCTTCCTGCACCATTCTTTTAATGATCTCAATCAGCAGGTTTCGGGTATCTTCTCTGAAAATGCCCAGCTCAATTTCATTGAAGAGCTTCTGGTTCAATATCTCTCTTTCATCCACATCGGGCAGAATGACAGGTATGTGGAAACGGTCAAAAACCTGCTGATAAAAATCGGATGCCATGGTAAAGCCGGTACCAAATAGTCCCGGTCTTTTCAAACCTCTTCTGACCGTTTCCCGGCAGGCTGCCTCTACGATACTGATCATGGGTATGGGAGATTTTGCTGCTATGGCATCATAGAACATGTGTGGCGTATTGGCCGTGATGGCAGCAAAATCGGCTCCAGCTTTGGCCAGGGCATCAATCTTTCCCGACAACAGCGTAACTACTTGATCAATTTTTCCGGCCTTCATCAGGTTCAGAAATTCCGAGATATTCACGCTGTAAATGATGATTTCCGGATAATTGAGCTCGCCCTCACCTGTTTTGAACGAATCTATGATGCTGCGGTAATAATCCAGGGTGGATTCGGGGCCCATTCCCCCGATCAGGCCAATCTTCTTCATAATATGGAATTCAGATTCTTTAGTACAAGAGAAATTATCTTCAACAAATTAATCAACCAAAGATATTAAGTTTCTCAATCATTTATCAACACCCGAATTTCCAAAGCAATTGTTTCTTATTTTTGAACCCTCAATAAAATTAATCCTGCCGTATATGAGTGGATTTTTCGGATGTATCTCCAAGAGTGACTGTGTTGCAGATGTGTTTTACGGAACTGATTATCATTCCCATCTGGGTACCAAAAGGGCCGGTATGGCGTTTTTTTCGGCTGAAAATGGTTTTCAGCGCGCCATCCACAGTCTGGAAGACGGCTATTTCAGAAATAAATTCGAAACCGACATGCTCGGTTTCAAAGGCAACATAGGTATCGGCGTGATCAGCGA
>CAZLLD010000103.1:0-9623 GCA_964560225.1 uncultured Bacteroidales bacterium | reverse complement strand
TTGCAAACTTCGCCTAGCGAGGGGCAGTTATTAAGTCCACCCCCTGACCCCCGCCAGCGGGGGACATCGCACTTCAATAAACCCGCCAGTAGGCTCAGTGTGACGCACCGGCTCGTGGCTCGCAGCTCATAACTCGCAGCTAACAGCCAATCTGCACAACTTTTTACTATATTTGTTGCATATAACCTCAAAAAATGGCAGAAAAAACCGAAAAGAAGCGGTCGTTCTGGGAGAAATTCAGGCATAAATACAGGCTGTCGATATACCGCGATGAAACATTCGAGGAAGTGGTGAATGTGCGGCTTACCAAGATGAATGTAGTGGCCATCGTGGGTTCCGGCATTTTCATCTTCCTGGTCATCGTGATCTCGGTGATTGCCTATACGCCGGTAAGGGAGCTGATCCCAGGGTATCCCGACGAAAATACCGCGCGCAACATAGTGATGAACAATTACAGGCTTGATTCGCTGGAACAGGAGATCAGCAAGCGCGACGTGTACTTCGAAACCATACGGAGGATCATTGCCGGTGAGACTCCCGAAGATTACACCATGGAGCCCGATACCCTGCCGGCACCCAGAAAGGTTCAATACACCAACCGCCAGGGAGATTCACTGATCCGCGATATGGCCAGACCCAGGGATCCCTTTGGACTTTCAAACATTGAAACCCGCAAGGCACGTCCGGCCTTGTTCAACGTTCTTTTCTTTCCGCCCGTAAAAGGGATGGTAACCAATTCCTTCAACAGTGCCACGGAGCATTACGGAACCGATATTGTCGCATCTTCCGACGAAGTGGTAAAATCAACCCTCCCCGGCACGGTGATATTTACCGGATGGACATTGGAAACAGGCCATGTGATCCAGATTCAGCATACCGATAACATCCTGTCGGTTTACAAGCACAACGCGGAGCTGCTCAAACATATGGGCGACCATGTAAAGGCAGGTGAGCCCATTGCCATTGTGGGCAATTCGGGTGAACTGACCACCGGTCCGCACCTTCACTTCGAGCTTTGGTATAACGGAACTCCATTGGATCCGCAGGATTACATTTCATTTTAGCATACAGGCAAAGGCTTCCAGGTTATGAAAAAAAGGATAGCCATCTTTGGCTCCACCGGTTCAATCGGCACACAGGCCCTTGAAGTCATTGAACAGCACAGCGGCCTTTTTGAACCGCTGGTGCTGACAGCAGGCAGCAATGCAGAACTGCTCATTGAGCAGGCCCTTCGTTTTGTGCCTGCCTACGTGGTGATTGCCGACAAGGAAAAGTATGCTGCCGTACGGGATGCACTTGCCAGACTGCCCATCAAGGTGCTGGCCGGCCAGGAGGCATTGAACGACATGGCCACGCTTGCCGAAGCGGATGTGGTGCTGGCGGCCCTGGTGGGGTTTTCGGGATTGCTGCCCACGCTGAATGCCATAAAATGCGGCCGGAATGTGGCACTGGCCAATAAGGAAACGCTGGTGGTTGCCGGGGCACTCATTACCTCAATCGCTAAAAAGACCGGGTCGGAAATTTACCCGGTTGATTCGGAACATTCGGCCATATTCCAGTGCCTGGCGGGAGAAGACTCACAATCGGCTGAAAAGCTCATACTCACTGCATCGGGCGGACCGTTCAGGGGAATGAACCGGAAGCAGCTGGAACAGGTGACCAGCGCCCAGGCCCTGAAGCACCCGAACTGGTGCATGGGAAACAAGGTGACCATTGACTCGGCATCGCTGATGAACAAGGGACTGGAGGTGATTGAAGCGAGCTGGCTTTTTGGCATGCAGCCCGAACACATTGATGTGGTGGTACACCCGCAGAGCATCATCCATTCGATGGTTCAGTTCACCGACGGGTCGATCAAAGCCCAGATGGGACTGCCGGATATGCGCCTGCCCATTCAGTATGCACTGGGCTATCCCAACCGCCTGCCATCGGATTTTCCGCGGTTCAGCTTCTCGGAATGTCGCGAGCTTACCTTTGAGAAACCCGACCTGGAGTTGTTCCGCAACCTGTTGCTCGCCTACGAAGCCCTGGGCAAAGGGGGCAACATGCCCTGCATTATGAATGCCGCCAACGAGGTGGTGGTGGAGGCCTTTTTGAATGACCGGGTGGGATTCGTGGAAATGACCGGAATCATTGAACAAACAATGGAAAGGGTGACGTTTATCGGGGATCCTTCCATCGGCGATTACCAGGAAACTGATAAGGAGGCGAGAAGGGTGGCGTTGGAAATGCTTAAATCGAAGATTTAAGATCCAAGAGCCAAGATCCAAGAGAGTAGCAGTAAATCACATGCTTCGACAGGCTCAGTGTGACTGGCGAAGTCATACAGAGCCTGTCGAAGTATGACAAATATAAAAATCTGCGGAATCTGCTCAACCTGCCTGCCGGCAGGCAGGGCTTCGGCGGGCAAAGTGGCTAATAGCATTTTTATATCTATATTTGCACGAAATCAACAAAAAAGAACATACATGGGCGTTGTCATCCAGATCGGGCAGTTTCTGCTGAGCTTATCGATACTGATCATACTTCATGAGCTCGGGCACTTTTTGTTTGCCCGGCTTTTCAACACGCGGATTGAAAAATTCTACCTGTTTTTCGATCCCTGGTTTTCACTGTTCAAGCTGAAACGGGGCGACACGGAGTACGGCATCGGCTGGCTTCCCTTGGGCGGCTATGTGAAGATCTCGGGCATGATTGACGAATCGATGGACAAGGAGCAGATGAAACAGCCCCCGCAACCCTGGGAATTCCGGTCGAAACCCTCGGGACAGCGCCTGCTCATCATGCTGGGCGGTGTTATTGTGAACCTGATACTGGGGTTCCTGATTTACTCGGCAATTCTGTATACCTGGGGCGAGAAATTCCTGCCGAACAAGAACATGACCGAGGGAATCTGGTGTATGGATTCGCTTGCCATGGACATCGGTTTCCGGAACGGCGACAAGATCATTTCGGTGAATGGTGTTGAACCGGAGCGGTATGAGGATATTTTCAAGGAAGTGATTTTCGGCGGCCAGGTGAAGGTATCGCGCAACAACCAGGTGGATTCGTTCACCGTGAAAACAGATTTCATAGGACGACTGATTAAGGAACGCGAAGGACAAATCCTTTTTTACCCCAGGGTGCCTTTCATCATCAGGGAAGTCCCCGACACCTCAATTAACAGCGGCAAAGGACTGCAGCCCAAGGATCAGATCACCCGGGTCAACGGAACGCCGGTTCGTTTTTATGATGAGTACCTGGGCATTGTGGATACCTTGAAGCCCGGACCGTTGGCTGTAGAGGTGCTGCGCGAAGGAAAAACCGTGCCGCTTTCACTGGTGCTGTCGGACAACAAGAAACTGGAAGTATTGAGCCTCATCCCGATATTGTCCGACCTGGAAAAGCTGGGCCTGTACAAAATGGAAACCAGGTCATTCACCTTGTTGCAGTCGATTCCGGCCGGATTCAAACTGGCCAGGGAACAGCTTGGTTTTTACATCAGGCAGTTCAAGCTGATCTTCGATTTTAAAACCGGAGCCTATAAGGGTGTAGGCGGATTCGGCGCCATTGGCAGCCTGTTTCCGAAAACCTGGTCGTGGGAAGCTTTCTGGGAAATAACCGCATTTCTGTCACTGGCGCTTGCCTTTATGAATGTACTGCCGATTCCGGCACTCGACGGCGGGCATGTGATGTTTTTGCTGTATGAGATGGTTACCCGGCGCAAACCCAGCGACAAATTCCTGGAATATGCCCAGATGGCTGGCATGATAATTGTGCTGGCGCTGCTGATCTATGCCAATACCAACGATATTTTGCGGTGGATTGAGAAGGTGATGGGGAAGTAGAAGAAAGAGCCACAAGATCCAAGAGCCAAGACAGGGACAAGGGACAAGGGACGAGTAACACAAGAGCTGCGAGCTGTGAGCTGCGAGGTTAATTTGTAAAGAGTAGCTACTCGATATAGATTGCCACGGTTGTCGTACCTCCTCCCTGCCTGCGCTGCCGCTCCGGCAGGCAGGCCTCGCAATGACGCGTTTCGGCGGGCAAGTCTGCGAGAAAGGACCTGCCTGCCGGCAGGCAAGTTTGCGAGAACTTCTTAAACAATCTGCGAGAAAGATTTATCAGAAATTCTGCGTAATCTGATGGAAATTGTTCTAATTTTATCCACTCAACTAAATTTGTCATTATGAATCTACTTGTATTGCTTTTCCCTCTGGGGCCTATGGAAATCATCCTGGCTGTGCTTGTTATCATCTTGTTGTTCGGAGGTAAAAAAATCCCCGAGCTGATGAAGGGACTCGGACAAGGCATCAAGGAATTCAAGAAAGCCTCGAAGATCGGCGATGAAGAAGAAGCCGGCAAAGAAAATAAATAACCGTATTTATTTTTGAAGATATGGGATTGGGACCTACTGAAATTATACTCATTGTGGTGGTTTTGCTGCTGCTTTTTGGAGGCAGGAAAATACCCGAATTGATGAAAGGACTGGGTCAGGGAATTCATGAGTTCAAAAAAGCCGCCAAAGCCGACAATGAGGTGACCGAAATGAAGCCCAGAGGTGAGCTTCAGAAATAAGTTCAGGGTTACAGCACAGAAAAGCCTGTCACGTTGTGGCAGGTTTTTTTATTGCCGGTTATACTCTGAATGCTTTGTAAATGCAGGAGGGAGACAGGAAAAAACTACGTATATTTGCGTTTATGAAACACCATGCACTGATCATCCTGTTCTTATTGCTCTCCGGTCTGAACGCCGGATCCTTCGCTCAGTCCGACAACAAAGACATGCTCTATGAATACCGCATGGCGCAGCTGAACAAGACGTCGCCCATTGCACTCGATTACAACGCGGAAGTACGTCGTTATATCGACCTTTACACCGGTCCCCGGAAGGAGGAAATGGCAAAAATGATCGGTTTGTCAAAGCTTTACTTTCCTATTTTTGATGAAGCGCTTGACCGGCAAGGGTTACCTCTTGAGCTGAAGTACCTCACCATAGTGGAATCGGGACTGAACCCGCTGGCCGTCTCAAAGTCGGGGGCAGTAGGTTTGTGGCAGTTTCTGCTGAACACAAGCCGGCTGTTCGATTTGGAAGTGACTTCGTATATCGACGAGCGCAGGGACCCCTATAAATCGACAGAGGCTGCCTGCCGGTATTTGAAATACCTGCACAACACATACAACGACTGGCACCTGGCTTTGTCGTCATACAACGGCGGACCGGGAGAAATCAGGAAGGCCATTGAACGGAGCGGGGGAGAAACGGACTACTGGAAGTTGCGTCCGTTGCTGTCAGAGCAGGCCAAAAACTACGTACCTGCCTTTACAGCGGTTGTTTACATGATGAATTACTATAAAGAACATGGCATTGTTCCGGTTGAACCCGGGTATGATTACAACCATTTGGATACACTGCATATCCGCTATGCCATGAATTTTGAGCAGATTTCGTCCATGATCGGGTTGCCGGTTGAGAAGCTGCGTTTGCTGAACCCGGTATACCGGCGCGATTACATACCCGAGGGCAAGCCCTGGTCGGTTCTGGTGCTGCCGGCCGACAAGGTGCCGGTGTATCTGCAGCGTGAAATAAGCATATTGGGACACAGTACCCGGCCGGTGGACTATAACCTGCTGGTGCAGCAGGCCGGGTCGACCGAGGGGCGCAAAAAGATCATCCATGAGGTGCAGCCCGGGGAATTCACGCACCGGATTGCCATGAAGTACAATTGCACGCTTGAAAACATCAGAGCCTGGAACAACCTGCCTGATTTTGAGGTGAAGGCCGGGCAGAAGCTGGTGATTTGGGTGGCGCAATAAGCCAAGAGGCAAGATCGAAGATCTAAGATCCAAGACAGAAAAAATGAAATAAATCTGCGCTAATCTGCTCAATCAGATTTAACCTGCCTGCCGGCAGGCAGGCAAGCTCAGTGTGACTAATACGCCCTCACATTCTTCCCCTCGATGAAATTGATGAATGACCGGTTGGCCACGCGGTTGCCGCCGGGCGTGGGGTAGTTGCCCGTGAAATACCAGTCGCCCAGATGACCGGGAATTGCCTCGTGCAGGTTCTCAATGGTTTGGTAAACGATCCTGATTTCAGCCCGGATATCAGGTGTTCTGAGCATCTGCGCTATTTTATCCGAAATGGTTTCGGCAGCAAAAGGCCGGTAAATTTCTTTCACGTGGTTGATGGTTTCTTCGCGGGAAAGGTTTTCGCTTTCGCGTGCTTTCCGGTACACTTCGTTGATGATGTATTCCTTTCCGGTTTCCTTGAGCAGGGCGATTGCTGCTTTAAAGGCAACAAAATCGCCCAGCTTGGCCATGTCGATCCCGTAGCAGTCGGGGTACCTGATCTGGGGCGAAGAGGAAACGATGACGATTCGTTTGGGTTTCAGCCGGTCGAGTATTTTGATGATGCTGTATTTGAGGGTGGTTCCGCGAACTATGGAATCGTCAATGATCACCAGGTTTTCGTTGTTTTCGCGGATGGTGCCGTAGGTGATGTCGTATACGTGCCCTACCAGGTCGTCGCGGCGGGAATCCTGCGTGATGAAGGTGCGCAGCTTCACGTCTTTAACGGCAACCTTTTCGATTCTGGGTTTCAGGAAGATGATGGAGTCGAGTTCTTCTTCGGGAGGCATGGAGGTGTACTGCAGGATCTTTCTTTTCTTTTCGTCCTTCATGTGTTTTTCAATCCCGCTGACCATGCCGTAGAAAGCAGATTCAGCCGTGTTGGGGATGAAGGAAAAGACCGTATTTTCGAGTTCCCCGTTAACAGCCACCACAATTTGAGGGGTGAGCAATTCACCCAGTTTTTTTCGCTCGCGGTAGATATCCTGGTCGGTTCCGCGTGAAAAGTAGATTCTTTCGAAGGAGCAGCTGCGCTTTTCAAAGGGACCCCGGATGTTTTCAACGGCCACCTGGCCGTTTTTCCTGATGATCAGGCCGGCCCCCGGATCGAGCTCATGAACCTGCCCGGCCGGAACATTTAAAACAGTTTGTATGGCGGGGCGTTCGGAGGTAACCACCACCACTTCATCGTTCATGAAATAGTAGGCCGGGCGTATTCCCCAGGGATCCCTGATAACAAAGGCATCGCCGTGTCCGATGAGTCCGGCTATCACATAGCCCCCGTCCCATTTTTTGCTGGCTTCGCGGAGCATGTTGCCCACGTCGAGGTGTTCGGCTATAAGTTCGGAGATCTCGGTATTTTCATGGCCCTGTTTCTTGAACTCATCGAAGTTGCGCTGGATTTCGCGGTCGAGGAAGTGACCCACATTTTCAAGCATGGTCACCGTATCGGAAAAATCACGGGGGTGCTGACCCAGATCGGTGAGTATCTGGAAGAGATCGTCAACGTTGGTTAGGTTGAAATTGCCAGCCAGGAGCAGGTTCCGGGTTTTCCAGTTGTTCACCCGCATCACGGGGTGCACTCTTTCGATGTCGTTGCTGCCGTAAGTTCCGTAGCGCAGGTGGCCGAGCAGCAGTTCGGCAGCAAAGGGCAGGTTGTCTTTCGCCCAAAGCGGATCGTTGGCCAGTTCCGGGTCAACCGAGTCGATTTGTTTCCGGAGGTTTTTGAAGATGTTGTTGATGGCAGCCTGTTTGTTCGAGCGTTCGCGGTGTATGTATTGTTTGCCCGGTTTGAGGTCGAATTTCACCGAAGCGATGCCGGCTCCGTCCTGTCCGCGGTTGTGCTGCTTTTCCATAAGCAGGTAAAGCTTGTTGATGCCATACTTCCAGGTGCCATACTTTAACTGATAGTATTCCAATGGCTTAAGCAGCCTAACCAGAGCTATTCCGCATTCATGTTTAATTGCTTCACTCATGGTCTGAAGGGTATTTTTTTGTGATTAATCGGGGTAAGACACGATACCTTCGCGGATGAAGGGCTCATCGGGGTAATCGCTCGATATTCTATGCAGAAACTGCAGGGCTTCACTTTTGGTCCGGAAATTACCCACGTATACTTTCCAGTTGGGGTACTCAAATTCGAGTTTGCATTCCACGTTTTCGTACTTGCTGATGAACCTGGAACGGGTGAGTTCTGCGTCTTTTCGTGTGGTCTGACCCGATCCCCGGAATATGGATATCTTATAACCCCAGATTCCTTTCAAGGTTCTTTGCTGGGTGAGATGGAGGTTTACCATGTCGCGCAGGTCATTGTCCTGTTTGATCACAATGCTTCCCTGCCCGGGCACGCGGGTTTGCAGCCAGGCAAATACATCGACCGGTTGCATCTGGGCCTGCATGCTTAAGGTTGTTAAAAGCAATGCAGGAATGAAAAGGAGGCACTGTTTTTTCACCATTCAGGTTAAAAATATGGCGCAAATTTAAACAAAAATTAATGAATGCCCTGAAGAATATTACCGGTTAATTGAGGGAACATCGATCAGCTGTTTCTCGTTCACATCCACCTTTTTTGTGGTGAGCCAGGAGCGGGCTTTGACATAGCCTTTCATTTCAACTTCCACCTTCTTTTTTCGCGAGGCATTGTAAAGTGTTGATGCGCCGGTGATCAGGTTGGCCAGGTTCAGGGTATAGTCCATTTTATAAGCCGAATCAGACCGGGCCGGAACCCGGACGGTATTATCGGATGTGAGTGTGCCGATGTACACACCGTCGATGCTGGTTTTCAGGTTAACCTCGCTGACTTTGAAACCGATGGATGACGGGTTGCTGACGCCTACGCTGGCTGAGAAACTGATCTTGTTGTTTTGAATTCCCCTGAATTCGAAGTCGTCGACACCGGTAAAGCTGATGTCGTTCACGCCTTTGCAGGAAAACAGAAGCGGAATGAGCAGGAGCAAAGCGTAGTTGCATACTACGCTCTGCTTAAGATTACGCTTTATAATCATAGCGATTTGGCAATAAGGTCGCCTACTTCGGAGGTGCCCATTCCCATTTTGCCGGCGGCCAGGCTTTTGATTTTGCCTGATGCCAGCGTGTTGCTTACGGCCTGGTCAATGGCCAGGGCAGCTTCTGATTCGCCCAGCGTGTCGAGCATCATGCCTCCGGCGCAGATGGCAGCCAGCGGGTTGATGATGTTTTGTCCGGTATATTTGGGAGCAGAACCACCCATGGGCTCAAACATGGAAACGCCTTCGGGGTTGATGTTTCCGCCTGCAGCAATTCCCAATCCGCCCTGGATCATAGCACCCAGATCGGTGATGATGTCGCCGAAGAGATTTTCGGTAACGATCACATCGTAGAATTCCGGAGATTTTACGAACCACATGTTGCAGGCGTCCACATGGTTGTAATCCTGCTTTACGTCGGGATATTCGGCATCGCCCATTTCCTTGTGCGCGCGCACCCAAAGGTCGCCGGCATAGGTAAGCACGTTGCATTTGTGAACCAGGGTAAGCTGTTTGCGCCTGTTGCGTTTGCGCGTATATTCGTAGGCATAGCGCATGCAGCGGTCGACCACGGCACGGGAATAAACCATGACCTGGGTGGCAATTTCGTTGGGTGTGCCAACCATAACAGCACCGCCAATGCTGGTGTAAATGCCTCCCGAGTTTTCGCGGATCACCACGAAGTCGATATCGGCGGGACCTTTGTCCTTCAATGGGGTTTCAACACCGGGATACAATTTCACCGGGCGCAGGTTGATGTACTGGTCGAGTGCAAAGCGGCTTTTCAGCA
>CAZLLD010000102.1:0-9683 GCA_964560225.1 uncultured Bacteroidales bacterium | reverse complement strand
TTGCATAACAGTTTACTTTTTGGATATTGAATTCATAGGCAACATAAACAGGTATATCAACTTTGAATAGTTTCTCGGTATAGGAAACCGAACTTAAACCGTCGATCAGGGGCTGACGGATTTCATCGGTGAACTTATACTGATTGGAGCTAAAGTTGAATTCGATATTCAGAACCATGTGTTTGCTGATGTAGCGACCGACACCTAAACCAATCTGAAACCCGGGTTTCATGGTGTTCTTAAGTTCTGCCTGGCTCATGTCGAAGGTGGAAAAGGGCTCAATGATCCGGGGATCAGTAAGGTTGAATCCGGCAACAATTCCGAAAGAGAAAACGGAAGTAGTCCTGTAGGATTCGAAAAGATAAATAAATTCCATGGGATCATTGGGCGAAACCTCATACTCAGGAAACTTTTTCAGAAACTCGAGCATGGTCTTCTCAGCTTCAAACTGGTTGTCATCAAAAAGATAAGAAAGGATAATCAACTTATAGGCTTCAACTTTCTGGACGCGTGTGAAACCTTCTTCCATGCAAGCGGCAAGCATTTTAGGAATCTCCTCGATCATTCCCTGATCATACAGTTTGCGTGCTTCCTGTATTTTTGTTGCGCAATCTTCCTGGGCATAACTTACGCCTTCATTAAAAAATAAATGAAAGCAAAGCATCAGTATGGTCAGCAAAATAACTCGAAGGTTGGTCATTTTTTTGAAAAACATAAGGTGTTACTATTTATTAGGGCAGGTTTTCTGGTAATTGACTTCATAACCTACATATGTGTCCCATTCACGTTGTGTGAGATTGCGTGAAATATTGGTACACATTTGTTCAGCCATAAAGGAAGCATGCGTTGGCCAGTAATGAAGATTTCCATTTTGTGTGGATGAAATAAGGTATTTTCCATCGGGACTAAAAGCTATCGCCAATACCCATGAATCATGCCTGTTAATTACAACCGGCCGGTTATTCATATTGTTCACATCCCAGATCTTAACTGTTTTGTCGGTGCTGCAGGTGGCCAGCTGGCGGTCATCGTTACTAAACTTAACATCCTGAATGCGCACTGAATGAGCGGAAAAACCGTTGGTCACACGATTGGTGGCAGCATTCAGGATCCGAAGGTAACCATTTTTGTCAGCGAAGGCAATGCGTGCCCCGTTAGAACTAATGGCGACGGCATGAATGGAGTTGCCGTCAGACTGAAACACTACGGTCTGCTCCTTGGTATCCAGGTTCCAGCGTATCAGACGGCCGTCATCCGTACCGCCAAAAAGAAATCTTCCCGATGGAGAAATGGCAAGGCACCTGACATAGGTGTTTGACAGGGTTATGAATACACTATTGGTGTTTGCGATAAGATCCCAGGCCATGATGGTTTTATCGGTACTGGCCGAATACAGGTATTTGCTGTCGGTAGTATAGGCAAGCGCGCCAACCCAGCCTTTATGGCCTTCGAGCAGTTCCGGAATGACATTGGCCGTATTCAGATTAAAAAGCTGAATGCCAGATGTTTGTGTGCCACATGCAAGCCAGCGTCCATTTGGGCTGATGGAGAGGCTCCGGTTGAAGAATGAATTCCGGATAAGCGATCTTCCTGTTTTGGTATTGCTGTTCAAATCGAAACGGAGGATCTTGCCGTCAAACCCGGAACTGTATAAAGTATTTGTGCCGGGGACAAAAGCCAAAGACTGCACAGATCTTTCGTGGCCTAACAGTTCGTTAAATGCGGGTCCTTTAAAACCTTCCATGGCATCAAACAAGGCCATGTATATATCAGGGTGGTCGTTCTGGCCACCGTAATCTTTATTGAACTGAAATGCCTGATAAGCCAGCAGGCCTTTCAGGTTGTTATCGTCAGCCTGAGTGACTTTAACTGCCATGGTTTGTGCAATGGAGAGCATTTTTTTGGTAAGCTCCTGGGCTTTTTCCATTTCAGTGACGCTCTGCTTTTCGATGGCTTTATCTGCGACTTTTTCTGCTTCTTCTTTTTGTCTCTGGAATGCTGCGCTTCTCTTTGCCGCTTCTTCAGCCTGCTGGAATGCAATTATTTTCTCCTGCTCGGCAACCTTCGACTGAAAGAATGCAAGCTTGCCTGCTCGTTCAGCTGAATCTGCAATCACTTCGGCAAGCATTTGTTCCACCTCTGCCATACTGGCCCTGCCTTCAGCCAGAATCCGGAGACTGTCGGCTTCCTTCTTTCTGTAGATTGCCTCTTCTGAAGCATCTTCGGCTTCTCTTGCTTTTTTAATAGCTTCACCCCGCTGCTGGAAACCCCAAACCGAGATGGTGAGAAAAGCGATTGCTGCTATCAACATACTGGAGGCAAACTTCCTGGTACGGTTCAGTTCCATACGCTGCAACCGTACTTTATTTTGTTCTTCCTGCTGGTATTTCTTCTCGCTGGCATCAAGAAAAACCATTACCTTTTCAAAGGCCGGGTTGTATTTTTTTGCCCATGCCAGGGTGGGTTGCTGTGTTTTCTTCCAGTTCAGAGCCAGTTGTAAATCAGGGGGTCTCCAAAGACCTGTTTTTCCAACCTGGTATAATGAAGATGCTTCGGCAAGCCTCAGGTACATTTGTACTGATGAAAACTCTTCATCTACCCATGACCTGAGTTTGTCCCAAATACGCATCAGGCTTTCATGGGATATGTCAATTACCGTGTCGCTGTCAATAAAAACCTCTTCTCCCGGAGTAATGAAAGATCTGCCCTTTGCCCTGAACTTGTTCACCACGTCGATAACCTTTTCATCAGGAACCTGGGCTATTTCAGCTATGTATTTAATGGTAGCAGGGTGGCGTGTGCCCTTGTTGTCGGCTCCTTTTTCCGTAAGACAACGAAACATGGCTTTACATATCACCTTGCCCTCGTCGGTGAGCTCTTCAAAAGCTTCATTGGCATGCATCGACAAAGCATTGTCGATTCTTCCGGCAACTTCGTAATCACGTATGCGAAGCGGGGCGGCAGGTTCATTATTCCGGGTCCAGAATTCCCAGGTACGCATCATCACGTGCTGCAAAACCGGAAGCTGGTCACTTTTGTCTTCAATGGCATTGAGCAAGTGTTGCAGCAACTGAGGATCAATTTCTGCTCCCCCGACAGCCAGCGGGCCGGTAATGGCTTCGCGAAAATCATCACGGGTCATCTGAGGAATCAGGAAGTTGCTTTTGTTGATCAGCTTGGTTAATTCCTGAAACTGTGAACATTCTCCAATAAAATCGGAACGCATGGTAAGCACCACATAAATGGGCTGATCTTTCTGCTTGATGGCATTTACCAGCAATTTTATGTAGGCTTCGGTTTCATTAACAACAGTAATGTCCTTCCGGCTTTCCTTATACCGAAACAATTCCTCGAACTGGTCGAGAATCAACAGAATGTTCTCCTCCTTTGCAGGTTTGATCTGCCTTGCGGCATTAACAAGGCCAAATGAACTGCGTCTTAAAATGGTGTAAAGAATTTGCTTGTCAGTTGAAATTTCTTCGTCTGTTTTATCACTTTTTTCACTGGTGGCAATGGCCTGGGCGAGATTTTCAACCGGACTGTTTCCTGGTCTTGTAGTTATGATCCTCCATTTTGAACCGGCTTTGGTAATGAAACCACCGTATAAAGCCGGTATCAAACCGCAATAAATCAATGATGATTTACCACTGCCGGAAGCACCGGTAACAGCTGCAAAACGGTTTTTGGCAAGGTATTCCAGTACAATCTCACATTGACCTTCGCGCCCAAAAAACAGATGGCTTTCTTCAATACTGAATGGCCTGAGCCCGGGGAAAGGATTTGCCAGGGTCAGTGTGCTGGTTCTTATATTTCGTATCGGATTCTCTGTCATTTCTTTCCCAAATGATCTAAAAAGTGATTAATCACATCATGGTTTATTTCGTCATCCCAGTTAACGGGTACATTTTTAAGGAAAAGCAATGATTTATCTGCAGTCTTCCTGTTTGAAATAATCTCGACGGCCCTGAACGGTTTACTTTTCCCAAATCCCGGTGATTTGACCAGATCACGTATCTTGCTGTTCAGCCAGTCCATAGTACTGTCTCCCTTATATATCAGCACGGCATCTGCTGCAAGCAGATTTTCAATATGCTTCGAAAGCGGGTAGAATTCTTCTCCATTGCCATTCTGTTCCAATATGGAAAACCCCTTGGATCGCATCAGGCTGATATATTCGGCCATTTTACCTGATGAAGCCGGTTCATAAATGATGTATAGCTTGTTCTTTTCTGCAACTGGCTTTCCCTGAGGATTGGTTAGCTCATTCAGCCGGGTATTCAGAATGGTTTTGAAGACTTCAAAGGGCGTTTCTATAATTTCCGTAAGATATTGTGCCTCATCTCTTTTAAGTCTTTTCAGATAAAGTGCCTGGCGCTGATCGGTGGGTTTGATATCGTTGGGAATCCAGATAATCTGGTTCGGCTTTTGTTGATTCTCCTTATTATCGAGGTAATCCTTTACCGTTTTAATCTGAAAATCGATAAGTGAAAACTTGGAATTTTTAATGAATTCTCCATACCACGATCCGACAAGATGAATGGTCATTACAGATTGTTTGATGCACTGCTCAATGGCCTGTTTCGCTTTATCAGCCTCTTCCGGAACTGGAAGAACGGGCAATACCCGGTATCCGAGATACTGCAGCTCACGTTTCAGCATATCCCTGCTTTCGGTAAGGTCAAATGTGGTTTCAGCCAGGAAAACAGCCGGGCAGTCCTTCAACGGTTTTTGTTTCTGCTGATCTTCTGAAAGATCACTGAGAACATCTGTAATGTCGTAAGCCAGGTCAACCAGTTTAGACCAGAATTTTTCATCCGGTCCGTTGACAGTGTCGAGGTTGAAAGTAACGGGTTTCTTGTTGAAACGGTTGATTTCATAAAAGTTATAGCTCAATTCATTTCTCAGACATTCCGGTTGTTCTTCATTCGACATGGGCTGTGTGAAGACTTTAAAAATACGGTGCTTCTTGCCGATCTCGCTTTTATCACTACTCAACCAGTTATGAAGATCTTCCAGTTCTTTCAGGTAGGACTTTGACCTGGTGTATTCCGGGGATAAAATCACCACAAACACGGCAGTGCTTGCAAACAGGTTCCCTGCTGTTTCGCCCAGTACTGATTGCCTTACGCGCACATCATCGTGCATCAGAAAACGGGGGCTTTTATCAGACAGCCTGTTCATTAGCAATGTAAGGTACTTGCTGAACTTTTGGGCCCATCCGGTTGTGATCAGATTGTCATTTCCTGCGGCAGGGGCGTATCCGATGAATATATCGTTTTCAAAACCCATTTCAAGTAGTTTAGGCTTCCTCAACTATACCCAGAACGGCATCCCTGAATTCAATATAATCAAACATCAGGGAATTAAGAACTTCCTGTTCAAGACTGTAGAACTTCAGTTCTGTGGCTGCTTTCAGGGAATAGATGTTGTCTTCAACATAAATATCGCTGTAAATTATATCATTTTTCTCAAAGGTATAAACTTTACCCGAAGAATTATTAATATGTGCAGTGCCTTCAATAATGATCATGAATGCAAAATGCACATCTTCCCGCTTTACAAGGAACTCCTCGCCCGCATTCATGTGGTGAATGTCGAACGTGCGTGCAATTTCCTGAAGTACATCTTCGGTTATCAGTTCAAAAGGTTTGCAGTTTTTTATGAATCTGATGCGGTCAAGCAGGAGGAAGGGAACTCCGTCAGTTCGCTGATTCAGTGATGACTTGAGAAGGTTAACCTGCTGCTGACCCAAACGTGCATACACCGATTCAAGTTTTGCCGGTTCGGTTTGTTCGGTCACAAAAGCTGCTGTTTCACTGATCATTTGGTTAGGATGGAAGATGCTGGCAATAATTTCGGTGTTTACGGCATTTTTCCTGAGTTGCGCGTAGCTTAAAATAGCACAGGCTTTTACATAAAGCGAAAGCTGGTTAAAGTCTCTTGTAATGATGTTCAGAATAATGTTCTCTGGGGTTTCCTTAACGGCAGGGAAAAAATACTGAAGCTGCTTGTAGCGTTCCGTTACGGATATATTCTCTACTACGGGGAAGAAAACCTGTTTGATTTCTTCATTTACAATCTGATCAAGAAGCTCAATGCCAAAGCTGATGTCTGTGTCACTCCCCTCCAAAAGCATATTTTTGATATTGCCAATGGAAGTGGGGTTGTAGGCAAGCGCCAGGAGATGGTACAGCGTGTTGTAATTGTCTCTTATCTCCTTACTCAAAGCATCGGCAAGTAATTCAAACTGACTGTATTTCCGTAAGCTTCCAAAGACGGCAAAGTTCCATGACATCACACTGATCAGGCGAACAATGTCATTTAAGATGCGGTTAATATTTCCGGGAGTTGCCTGAAATTTTGCTTCACGCAGCGCAAGTAAAGCCTGTCTGGAAATGATGCGATTCTGATTTTCGATCTTCGACAGCAGGTAATCAATGGAAGCCGGACTTGCTATCTTGCCGTAAATACGCACTACTCTTGACAGCAATGTATTATCCGCCTCGGGCAGCAGAAAAATTTCCTCCATAAATTGTATGGAAGACTCGCCCATTTTAACCAGGGCTTCAAAAGCGTAAGGATAAAATACCGGTGTGGTCAGGTAACCAATCAATACATAACTGTGATTGGGATTGCTTAAGCGAGCCATCGCCTTGATGGAAGCAAGCTTGACGTCTGGTTCTATATCTCTTGAAAGAATGAGCAGAAA
Source organism: uncultured Bacteroidales bacterium (assembly GCA_964560225.1). Classification (GTDB taxonomy): domain Bacteria; phylum Bacteroidota; class Bacteroidia; order Bacteroidales; family UBA10428; genus UBA5072. Next base: position 2,974 of record CAZLLD010000102.1, on the reverse strand, counting down.
ATCACCCCAGTCCTGTTTACCTGAATTACCAATAATTTCAGCAGCAAGTATCCGGTCGGTAACGGTAGGAGAATTGACCAGATTCTCGATTCCGCGACTTGAATCACAGGCATTGATCTTAATCTCAAAACGGTTGATCAGTTTGTCCAGATAACCATGATGATGGGAGCTGGCACTTTTTTTCTTAATTTCCTTTAACCTGGGTAACGCACTTAAAAGGGCATTTTCATGAATTCTTTCAAGAAGGTATTTCTGCAGGTTGCTGGAATCAGTTCCCAGTAATGAAATAAGATGTCTTTCATGGCTCAGCGGCTCAATCCGTTCAATAATCGAGAGGGTATTTATTGATTTAACAGGATCTTTACTGTTGATTAATGTATGCGATTTCTCATCTGTATTCAGAAGATCCGTTCCAATGGTTCTTTTGCTGGATTTTAGTCTCCGAATGGTTTCACGCAGGGCTTTTTGGTATTCTTTAACAAGGAGAACCGCGACGGGCATCCAGATCAGTGAAAGCAAAAGGACAAGCAAAATGATGAAAAGGTTTTTGTTCAGGTTCAGAAGAATCAGGCCCGATAACATGAAACCTGCAACCAGCAGCGCCAACATCCGGAATGAACCTTCAAGCCTGGGCTTAATGGAGTATATAAACCTGAGGTCAAGTGTTCTGAATAATACGCGAAGAGAAGGGAGTTCAATGGATTCGAATGCAGTTTCATAGCCGATCTTCAGCATGGCAACCATCAGGAATCCGAATGAAAAACGGGCAATGGCATTGGACTGTCCCACTAACAGATCGACAACCAGGGTGGCAATTGAAGCAAGGATCAGCAGGGAAGGAATGAGCACCAGGCTGTAGGGTGAGTCATACGAGTAAAGGATTTTTCTAAGCAGAAAACGTTCAATACCATAGATAAAAAGGAACATGGTGCCGGTAAAGAAACCAAAAAATTTTGCCAGACCAATGGTATTCGGATAATTGAAACGCGTTTCGCTCACAAAATGATAATGTACAACAAAGCCAAGTATGGAAGATATCAGAACAAATGCAATGAGCAACAGGGTAAACCTGGTATAAAACATTTCATAAAACCTGGATCTCAGCGGTGACAGGCGTTTCGGTGGTTGCGGGAAAGCCCCGGCATGATGGTGGTAATAATTGATGATAAGCTGCAGAAGTGCGGCAACACCAATTAAAGCTGCACTTACCGCAGTAATGATAAGAATGTCCCAGTGGATAAAAAGCGCCCCGATGAGGCCGTAACTGAAAATTACGATTCCTGCAATAAGAGCGGTCTGGAAGAACTGAAAAAATCTCTTGTGCTGTTCCGGAAAAAACAAGGATGTGGCAGAATGACGGAACAAAATCAACACCATGAAAGTGAACGGGAGGTTGAGCGTAAAAGGAAGGTACAACGGAATACCAAACAGGGTTAATTTATTGAGGAATTCGTGAAAATAAAAAAGAGCAGCATTGGAAAACGACAAGAGAAAAAAGACCCAGAATGAAAAATGGCGAAAATTGACCCGGTTGTTAAAAAAAGAATAGACTGAAAATAAGATAATGCCGAAAATGCCTGATAATACATAAGCCTGAGGAATATTAACGGGTTCCCACGACTGCAGAAAAAGAACATGCGAGCCGATGCCGAACAAAGCAATAAATGCCCCGATAAAGAAGGCCTGAAGAGAGATGAGAAGCAGCAGGGCTGTCTCCTGACGATTGTTGACGTGTATACCTAAAAACGTGTTTGTCATGCCCGATTAGAAGTTTGCTGTAGTCCGGATCTCCTTTTAGGTTATCAGAATTGCAAAAATACTAAAATAAAGTTTTGAATGATTACTTTTACAGGAGATACAGAAAGCTTTTGACGGAAACTGTGATTTATTGAGCTGAGAACCATAACCTGCATTGTTTTTGAAGATAATTTGTACTTTTGACCGGTATGCAGTTTCAAGGCATACCAATATATATGTTGTTTTAACTTTTAATATGTAATTATCATGGCACTGGAAATAACCGGAACAATAATACAAATACTCCCCGAACAAACAGGTAACGGAAAAAATGGTGCCTGGACCAAACAGGATTTTGTAATTGAAACACGGGAACAGTATCCCCGCAAGATTTGTTTTTCTGCATGGAACGACAAAGCTGCCCAGGTTAAGTCGCTAAGCAACGGGTCGCTGGTGAGTGTTTCATTCAATGCGGAGTCACGTGAGTTTAACGGCAGGTGGTATACTGATCTGAAGGTATGGAAAATAGAATCACAAACAACACAGGCACAGGGTCAAACAGCACCCGATCCGACAGAAATGTATGAACCCCTTTCACCCGGAGAACTTTCATCGGAGCCGAATGATCTGCCGTTTTAGGTTAGATATAAGAACCAAGATCTAAGATCTAAGATTCAAGACTTAGGAGACTTAGAAGACAAGTTGACTTATCGGGCCTGTTCCAACTGCCTCACCACTTCCTCCACATCCGGATTGTCTCCCGCAATGATGTATTTTGCTCTCAGGTAATGGTGCTCACACCGCTCCCGCATCCCGGAAACATATTCCCTGAGCTCGGCTTCCGATTTGCCGAGCACAATAGGTCTGTCTTTAACGGCATTCTTGAGCCTTTCAACCAGCAAATCATTGCTGACATTCAGATAAATGACATCACCAAACTTTTCCATAAGCGCCATGTTGTCGCAATGGCAGGGAGCCCCTCCGCCTGTTGAAATAACAATATGATTGTGCTCCACAGCAACCTCTTTCAATGCCTTCCATTCGAGCCTTCGAAAACCTTCTTCACCAAGCCTGGTGTAAATCTCAGGAATGCTTTTGCCTTCCCGATTTTCAATATATTCATCCAAATCCAGAAACTCCAGACCGAGCCTTCCGGCCAGTATCCGTCCGAATGTTGTTTTCCCACTATTCTTGAAGCCAATAATGAAGTAGCGCATCAGGTGAAAAAAATTATCTT
>CAZLLD010000101.1:0-9716 GCA_964560225.1 uncultured Bacteroidales bacterium | reverse complement strand
GACCCCCGCCAGCGGGGGATATCGCCCTGTTCAGCCTTGATTGCTAATTAATATGGAATAACCAGTGGCAAATGAATACATATCTAACAATATGCTCCCATAATTTATCGGCTATGGTCCTTCCACGTAAGCCCTATAAATATTCCAGAAAAACCCTTTAGCCTTTCTCAGTACTGATGAAAAGCCTGCGACACAAATTCCAGCACGCAGGGTAGCGAAGCCCTCCAATAGGTCCAAGTATGGCCTCCGTCCCGGATCCTGAATTCATGCGGAATTTCTTTCTTTCGCATGGCAATATGCACCAGTGAATTTCCTTCGAAAAGGAAGTCGTCGTCACCGCAATCGATATACCATCTGACTGCTTTTTTCTGATCATCGGAAATACTGTCAATCAATGCCAATGCACTGTACTTGCTAAAGTAACTTGCTGCTTCGGCATCCGTAATGTTTTCATTACCGCTGCCTGCAAGTCGTTCTTTGGCCTGCTGCACGGACAGATAACCAACTGAAGCACTGAGCGGACACGCAGATGAAAACAACTCGGGATGGTGGAGTGCATAAATGAAGGTTCCTCCGCCTCCCATGGACAAGCCTGAAATGGCCCTGAATCGCTTCTCACTTTTAATGCGGTATTTCTTTTCGACAAACGGCATGAATTCTTCGAAGAAAAAATCTTCGTACCGCCATGTTCCCTTCACATCATTGTAATAACCCCGCTGTCCGGTATTTGCATCGGGCATCACGATGATCATGGGTGTAGCCTTGCCCTGACTAACAGCTTCATCGGCAATGTGCAATACTTCGCCAAACTGCACCCATCCGGTTTGATCATCCCCGCCACCATGCAAAAGGTACAATACAGGATAGCTCCGCTGGGAAGATTCATAATCCGCAGGCAGGTAAATGGCATATTTCCGCTCCATGTTGAGAATTTTACTGGTCATCGAAAGGTTGTCAAACACCTTTCCCGACTGGGCAAACATTACAGCCGAAAAAGTGATATATAAAAGAATCAGGAGTTGTTTTTTCATAACTAAACAGTTATTTATTGGATGATGTGTTAGTATTCATTCTGTAATTATAATGAAATTGCCGCATTAAAACAAAACGTTGCTATCAGATATAGTGGTGATGCAACAAAGCAGGCTTCATGCTTATTGTATTAACATGAGATTAACAACACTCTTCTAAAAACCTTTTGGTAATCAGCGTCATTATTTTTAATATTGCCGGCAATGTGGAATTTTATAGCCATTCATGTAATCCTTCCACATGTGATCGGATAGTTACTATTAGATTATTAACCGGCAATATTTACCCTATGAAATCACATAACTCTTCAAAAAAAAGCTGTTTCTGCCATCGGATTCCGGCTGTTGCTGTTTCCGTGTTTGTGCTTGTTTCGATATTGACGTTAACAACCAGTTGCCGCTCACAGGCGCAACAGAAACCTTACGTGGATATTACCAATGCTGCCGATGAAAAGAAAATCGACAGCATCTTGTCGGTTCTTACGCTCGAAGAAAAAGTGAACATGCTTTGCGGAAACGGCAAATTCACCTCGCCCGGAATTGAACGGCTGGGTATTGGTGATATACATTATACCGACGGACCACTGGGTATACGCGAAGAAATTGCAAAAGACTCGTGGGAGCCGGTTGGACTTACCACAGATTCTGCCACATTCTTCCCGTGCGGATCAGCCCTGGCAGCTACCTGGAACCCTGCCATGCTATATGAATGCGGACTGGCCATGGGCGAGGAAGCCAAAACACGTGGCAAAGACATTTTACTGGCTCCTGCCATCAACATTACCCGCACCCCGCTGAATGGCCGTACTTACGAATACATGAGCGAAGATCCTTTGCTGAATTCCCGCCTTGCCGTTAGTTTTATTCATGGCGTTCAGCAAGCTGGTGTTGCTGCATGCGTAAAGCATTATGCTGCCAACAACCAGGAAACCCGCCGCGGATCGGTAGATGTGAACATGGATGAACGCACGCTCCGCGAGATCTACCTTCCGGCATTTAAAGCTGCCGTTACCGAAGGCGGTGCCTACTCGGTGATGTCGGCCTACAACAAATTCAGAGGTTTCTATTGCGGCGAGAACGATTACCTGCTCAACAAAATACTCAAGGGTGAATGGAATTTTCAGGGAATGGTGGTATCCGACTGGGGAGGCACTCACAGTACGGTAGCTGCCGCAATGAACGGACTGGATGTGGAAATGGGAACTGCCAGGTATTTCAATAAAAATCTGCTCGATTCAGTGAAACAAGGTCTGGTTCCCGTGTCGGCAATTGACGACAAGGTAAGAAGAATTCTGCGTCTGAAGCTTTATACACAACGCACTCCTGTTCCGGCTGGTGTGCAGGAGGTATCAACTCCCGCGCACAACAAAACTGCCTATGACATTGCCAGTGAGAGTATTGTACTGCTTAAAAACAACCGGAAAAACCTCCCGCTTAAAGACATTAAAAACAGCAACATAGTGGTGATCGGAAACAACGCGCTGCAGAAAAACGCACAGGGCGGATTTGGCGCTGGTGTGAAGGCACGCTGCGAAATTACCCCGCTCGAAGGATTGAAAAACCGATTGGGTAAAGAGGCCCGTGTTGAATTTGTGCAGGGATACAAGGCAACTTTTCATCGTGGCAAACCTTTTGGCATGTTCCCCGACACCCTTCCCGATCAAAAGTTGATTGCTGAAGCTGCCAAAGCTGCAGCCCGTGCAGACATTGCCCTGCTTTTCATCGGGAACAACCGGGAAGTGGAAACTGAGAATTCAGACAGGAAAAACCTGAACCTGCCTTTTGGTCAGGATGCGCTTATTAAGGCTGTATGTGCTGCCAATCCAAATACCATTTTGATAATGGTAGCCGGTGCACCGGTGAACATGCATGTTGCTGATTCCTGTGCTTCAACCATACTCTGGTCATGGTTCAATGGTTCTCAGGCCGGCTATGCACTGGCTGATATACTTCTGGGGAAGATCAATCCATCGGGCAAACTGCCCTTTACCATCCCGGTAAAACTGAACGACTCACCTGCCCATGCGCTGGGAACTTTCCCCGGCAATGAAAAAGCCGTTTATTCCGAAGGCATTCTGGTTGGTTACAGATGGTTTGATACGAAAAATATTGCCCCTGCCTACTGCTTTGGATACGGCCTTTCATATACCGAATTTGGCTACGGGGAACCCAACACCAATAAAGCAGTTTACACCCGAAAGGATACGGCTTTAATTACTTTCAGCCTGAGCAATACAGGTGAATACGACGGTTATGAAACGGTTCAGCTTTATGTAAAAGAGATGTTACCGAAAGTAACCCGGCCGGCCAAAGAATTAAAAGCATTTAAAAAGATGTTTGTAACAGCCGGCAATGAAACAACGGTTACATTGGAACTGCCAGTTGCCGATTTGGCCTGGTTTGATGAAAAGCTGATGAACTGGGTAGTCAACCCGGGAACCTACCAGCTGGCTATTGGCTCCTCTTCGAGAGATATCCGGAAAGTTGTTCAGATTAAAGTGAAATAACGCTGGTTCTAAGCAACCGCTACCAGTTCTTTCATCTCAGGGAATTTTTTGCGGATAGCCTGTTCAATACCAGCTTTTAAAGTCATCATGCTGAACGGGCATCCGTCGCATGCGCCTGTTAAGCGCACTTTAACAATGTTATCAGGAGTTACACCAACCAGTTCCACATCACCTCCGTCAGCATTCAGATAGGGCCTTACTTCACTGATTGCCGCGTTAATATTGGCCACTATGGCCTCATGCTGATTGTTCATAGGCTAAGTTATTTAGTGTGCAAAATCACTTCGTTTTTTGGTAATCTCAACCACTTTGGTCGGCTCCAGGTCGGTATTCCGCTTGATCAGCTGAATGACCAGGTTGTCGGCAATGTTTTTAAAAGCCTCACCCGCCGGACCCTTTGAAAGAACAGCCGGCGTACCCGAGTCACCGCCTTCACGGATTCCCTGTACAATAGGTATTTGTCCGAGAAGCGGAATGCCATACTGCGCGGAAATTTTTTCGCATCCGTTCTTACCGAATATATAATATTTGTTTTCAGGCAGTTCTGCCGGCGTGAACCAGGCCATGTTTTCAACCAAACCGAGAATGGGAACATTCACGGCCGGTGCACGGAACATGTTAATTCCTTTCACAACATCGGCAAGCGCCACATCCTGGGGTGTGCTTACAATAACAGCCCCTGTTACAGGCACACTTTGAACCAGCGTGAGATGGATGTCGCTGGTACCCGGAGGCAGGTCAACAAACATGTAATCGAGCTCTCCCCATTCGGCATCCCCCAGCAATTGCTGAAAGGCTCCCGAGGCCATAGGACCCCGCCAGATGGTAGCTTCATTCGGATTTACAAAGAATCCTATTGAAAGTGCTTTAACGCCATAGCGTTGCACCGGTATGATCAGGTCCTTACCGTTCACCTTGTTCACAAAAGGATTGGTGTATTCCGCATTGAGCATTTTTGGAATTGACGGTCCGAAGATATCGGCATCGATAAGCCCTACCCTGGCACCTGTGGAAGCAAATGCCACGGCCAGATTAACAGCAACCGTTGATTTGCCAACGCCTCCCTTGCCCGAGGCAATGGCAATGATATTGCGAACCTGCGGCAGGTATTGCCTGGGTGCGGCAGCCGGTCTGGGCGGTACATTCAGGGCAATTTCTATTTGGATATCATCCCCCAAGGACTCCTGGATCACTTTGGTACAGGCCTTTTTAAGTGAGGATTTCAACGGATCGTTAAAAGTGGGAAATTCGAGTGAAAATTCTACTTTGTGGTCGGCAACCACGAGGTTATTCACCAGGTTCATGGCAATGATGTCTTTACCCGAGGCAGGATGGACAACTTTTCTCAACAATTCAAGAACCTGATTTTCAGAAATATTCATACCCTGAACGATTAATTTGATTATTCAAACCGGCATACCAATTCAGGGCAAAGATAATTATTATTTAGATTAATTCTTTATAAGGGTCCCAAAAGACCTTGCTGAATTCCATGATCCGGTCGTTATCAACCGTAATTCCTTCGCTTTCCAGCAATTCCTGCATCAGATCGGGATGCCTGAAATGGTGTTTTCCGGTGAGCAGGCCGTTGCGGTTAACCACCCTGTGTGCCGGAATGAAACCAGGTTGCAGGTGAGAGGCATTCATTGCCCATCCCACCATACGTGCGGCTTTCGGTGCACCGGTAAACCGGGCAATGGCACCATAGGTGGTCACCCTTCCGGAAGGAATCAGTCTGACCACCTCGTATACCCGGTCAAAAAAACCATCGTTGTCGCTATTCGTCAACAGTTTCTTCGATTGTTTTCTCATGGGGCAACTCAAAACACAGGTAATTGATTTTCATCCCCTGATTCAGAAATTGTTGTTCGTAGAAGGTTTTGATATCGAGGATGTCATTGCATATTCCGGAATTATAAAGATCATTGGTTTGATGTCTGATGAACAGGTTATTGCTCTGGGCCAGTTCAAGTGTGTACTCATAAAGCACAGTACTGTCAGTCTTCAGATGTATCAAGCCGTTGTGAACCAGGAAACGTCTGTAATTGTTTAAAAACCGGGCAGAAGTGAGCCTTTTTCGTTTTTTTTTCAGCTGCGGATCGGGAAAGGTAAGCCAGATCTCTTCCACTTCATTTGTATCAAAAAAGGAAGCGATTTGTTCGATGTGGGTTCTCAGAAACAATACGTTAGGCAGTCTTTCGGCCAGGGCAGTGCGAGCGCCCCTCCACATGCGGGAACCCTTGATGTCAACCCCAATGAAGTTCTTCTCACGGAATCTGCGGGCCAGGCCAACGGTATACTCTCCTTTACCGCATCCCAGTTCAAGAACAACAGGATGATCATTCCCAAATCGCTCCAGGTTCCACTTTCCCTTAAGCATATAGTTTTTACCGAAAACTTCTTCAAATTCAGGTTGTACTACATTTGAAAAAGTTTCCATTTCAGCAAATCGCTGCAACTTCTTTTTGGTCATGAAATAGAAATGAAATGTTTCAGCGTTTCGAACGGGCCTTTTCTATTCTCAGTCCGATATCGGTTACATGCTTCAGGTCTTCAACCCACATAGCCTGTTCAACATCAAACTGGTAGATTCCGCGAAGCGGAAAGCGGATGTTTTCGCGATAGGGTACGTATAATGTGAACACTGACGCTGCTCCCTTTCCGAGCCATTTTCCCCGGTTGTCGGCCAGCACCACTTCAACCGTGTCACGCAAAGCCAGACCCGAAGGTGCATGTGTGGTCACAAACAAATACAGGTTGCTGTATTCATATTCACCTGTGTTGCGTACCGAAAGGTATACATTCTGGGCAGTTGTCGTATCAATGATGTTCACATTGAAATGCAGAATATCGTGGTTATTCCAGGTGTGATCCTTAAATGACCGGTATTCTTCAAACACCCTTTGCCGGTCACAGGAAGAGAGTGCTAGCAGGATCCATACGAACAGGCTGGCCTTTTTCATTTTATCGGCGGCGTTTATGGTGGTGATGCTTTTTATTGGGTTTGGGGGCGGGTTTATCTTCAATTCTCGTGAGTATTTTTTCGTCAACCGCATTTTTGTACTGGTAATCAATAATGGGCGCAATGTTGATGTTTTCAGTACTCTCCAGTTTCTTTATTTTTTCGCCTTTTCTGTTTTTCCCAATAATTTCAATGACCTTATCCACGGAGAGGCAAACGATTTCTGCAGGCATTTCTTTTTTTGAGGAATACCACATCAGCCGTTTGAAAACGTCGGTTTTCTGATGGTAAAACGATCCCTGTTCGGTTTCAAGCGGTATGGAGGTATTGGGGAAATCCTTCTGGGCATCGAGGTAACAGGCTAGTTCGTAATTCAAACAACACTTCAGTTTTCCGCACTGACCTGCCAGTTTCTGGGGATTGAGCGAAACCTCCTGGTACCTGGCTGCATTGGTAGTTACTGAAACAAAGTTGGTAATCCAGGTTGAACAGCACAATTCACGACCGCATGATCCGATTCCTCCTATTCTACCTGCCTCCTGCCGGGCACCAATTTGCTTCATCTCGATCCTTACTTTCAGCTGATCTGCAAGTACCTTAATGAGTTCCCGGAAATCGACGCGGTCATCGGCTATGTAGTAAAAAATTGCCTTGGTACCATCGCCCTGGTATTCCACATCTCCGATTTTCATGTCAAGCTTGAGATCCTGTGCAATCTTCCTCGAACGGATCATGGTGGTGAATTCATGCGCCATCGACTCATTCCATTTTTCAATGTCAGCCGGTTTTGCCTTGCGATATATCTTTCGAAATTCGGTACCTTCAATAGGTATGTTGTTGTTATCGAGTTGAAACCTGACCAGTTGACCTACCAGCGATACGATTCCGATATCGTGTCCCGGTGAGGCTTCCACGGCAACTACATCACCCTTTTTCAGTTTCAGGTCGTTTACATTCTTATAATACCCTTTTCGTGTATTTTTAAAACGTACTTCTAAAATATCACATTCCTGGTATGATTCGGGAATATCATGCAGCCAATTTATGTTGTCGAGTTTATTGCCTCCCAAATCAACACAGGTGAATGATTCCGACGTATCTTTCAGTAATTTATGGCATCCACGGCCATTATAACCGTTGGTCATTAGTCTTCATTTTTTGCTGTAAAAGGCAAATGTAAAAAAATAAATGGTACTGAAAGGGCAAAATTATCCATATCGGGTCATTCACATCAGTCCGTAATATTCCAGGTAATCTCATGATCCCAGCTCGATCGCAGTTCAACCGGCGTACCCCCCAGGAAAATTTTTTCCGGCTGAATATGCTTCAGATAATTGCCGGTATCCCACTTCCCGTTGCCATTTCGGTCATAAATGCCTTTCAGGTGATACCTACCCGGCGACAAATAATCAAAGGTGATCAATCCCTGAACCGGGGCAATTTTTGAAGCAACCACCATGTTCTTGTCATTTAGAAGCTGAATGATCATGGGATACTGGCCACCAGATACCGTCAGGAGAATTCTGCCATAAAAATCAGTTTTCTGGGTTGTGAAACCCAGTATTATCGAATCGTTGGTATGTCCATAGATATCAAAAGCTGTTCCCGGCTTCAGCAAAATCCGGTATTGTGAATCCTCTTCCCAATTGCTTTCAGCCCGGAAAGCCCTGACAGAGGAAGAGTCGCGGGTGCAGGCAATTTTTTGCTTCACAAATAGGGTGTCTACCTTCCTGAAAAATTCAATGCTGTCGGAATTGATTGACTGCAAAGGTTTTTTGGCAAAGAATACCAATGGTTTATGAAGTTGCTGCATTCCGCGGTTTAAAATGCTGGCTGTTATTTCAAGCGATTCTTTCTTGTTCTCCTTTACTGGCTTTCTCAATGCCCTGCCTGTTGAACCTCTTTCTGTTCTGCTCGCTGAAGGGGAATACCTGAATATGACCGTATCATTCCGTTGTATGAACCGGTCGGCTGAATCAGTAGTCATATAAGTGAGTTTCAGCCTGAGCGTATCCTTTTTGATAATGCTTGTGTCTGATATCCAATAAATAATACTGTCGTTGTTTTGGGATACTTCCTTAACAAACCAGTCCTTTTCGGGTGAAAAATTCAACGGGGTAAGTTGCAGGGTGTCATAGGGAGGTCTGTTGAAAACCACAGAAAAACTTTCTGACACCTCGCGGTTACGTGAGGAAATAAATACTCTGTTGGTCTCTTCGGTGAATGAAAAAAAAGAAAAACTCATCGCATGAACCAATTTCCCCGGGACGATAGCAGTATCAGCCACTGCAGGCTTCTTTTCCTGGTGTCCGCTTCTTTTCTGTCTTACAGGCGGAGTAATTATTTTAACCGTATCCCGGATGTATGTCTGACTGACCACATTTCCGGGATTGATTACCAGAAGTGAGTCCAGGAAAGCAATGTTGTCCAAAGACGGATCATACATCAAGTTGTTGTTGGCATCCTTCAGTGCAATTACCCTGAATGTATCCGGTGGCAGGTTATTCACAGCAAACAATCCTTCTTTGTTGGTTTTGCCGTAGAATCTGGGGATTTCGACCAATGGTGCAGAATCTGACAAATTGCTATAAAGCATCACCCATAAGCTACTCTCCTTAATATCTTCGGGTTTGTGATCAAAAGCTCTTAACACACGTCCGGTTACAGAAAGTGAGTCAATCACACTGCCGGTTGAAAAAACAAATTCAAAATCAGGCAGGATATTGCCTCTGTTATAATCAGCCAGTGCATTCCCAAAATTGATGGTATAGGTGGTATGAGGCAAAAGATCTTCCTTCAGACTTACCACAATTTCTTTATCCCTGACCCTGATCAACGGCTTTTCTTTCATTGGGGGAGAAACAATGATCTCCCGGTTTTGATCTTTAAGCTGGACATACTCATCAAATTCAATAGTGATCCGGTCGTCTGTAAAGTTATTTGTACGGTTTTCCGGTGTTGATGAAACAAATACCGGGGGATTCATATCCTCAGGTCCGCCTGATGGTTGACCAACCCTGGCACAACCTGTAATCAAAACGATGAGCAACAAAGCCGCAACAACTATCTGATGGTATGATCTGAACATAAGCAAAACTATTTTACCTGCACAAATATAAGTAACTATGCAATGCCTTTAAGGTAGTTTTGTTAGATTTGCATAAATAGTGTCTGTCCATAAAGTCCCATTTGCTGCGTTACGCTTGTCCGAAAATT
>CAZLLD010000100.1:0-9751 GCA_964560225.1 uncultured Bacteroidales bacterium | reverse complement strand
AGGATAGTATAACAAGGAAGGTTTTACTACATTATATACTATTCGTTTATTGGGACTTGCATTGATCACAGATTCTTCCACCCGCATGGTTTCAGAATTTGCCGGAATACTCTGGGGAAGGGGAATTACTTTTTCCTGAGCTACAATATGTTGCCAAAAGAAAATTGCATTCAAAAACAATATGAAGACAATCTGTTTGTTGGTTTTCATAGTTATTATATTTTAATGACCCACATTACATTGCTTAGCAAAGCAAATTGTTGTGCCTAACACTGGAAAAGTCGCCTGAAACAACATATTCTTTACCATCAGTTTCCTCCAATAATAAAATAATTAATGCGAACTAAGAACTGAACAACCTTTGCTAATCAGCAGATAAATACATTCATCTGTATAGTAAACTGAATTAAATATCTTCATCTGAGAGAGGGCCATAATTCCAACAGTTATTCGCATAGGCATCAGTTCTCAATTCGCATTAGAAACTACAACTGCGATACTTTACGGTTTTCACATATACAGCTAGTATCGAATACTGACTGTAGGCGAATAATTGTAATGTAAAGAACCATTGTATGAATTGCCAGGTCCAACTGCACAAGCCGCAATTCTGAAATAATGTGTACGCGGTGAATACTTAAATTGATCTCTGTTTGTTGTTGCGGCAGGATCAATATACAAGGTGTTTTCTGTTACCCCGTCTGCAACGATATCTGCGGTTTTATTGGCTTCCGGGTTGCCACTTGAATTATTGCAGAAAAGTCCGACAAATGCATCCTGGTAACTGCAGAACATTATTTTAACCATAGTATTGGCCTTGGTTGCATCGCCATATTCCAGTTTAAAGGTAGCCTTGAATTTCTGAACTGCCTCATCGAACACGATAACCGGGTCAATAATCCTTACATAGGGTACAACTTCCCAATCTATCGTATTTGATCCTTTTTTAAGAACCACATCTTCTTTTTTAACCGGATAGAAGTTGTTTTCATTAGCCTCTAAACGGTAGGTACCAGCAAAAATTTGTGTATTTAAATAGGTTCCGTCGTATTTAACAAGCCAATATTGGGCAGCTTCATAATCCCACCCTTGTTCGAATGCAGTAATAAAACCGGTAGTATACGTTGATATATTTCCACCAAATCGATTATCATACTTACATTCCTGCTGAACAGTCGTCCCGGTAGCTGCATCAATAAAATTACCGGTAATGGTTGCATTATACGGATCGTAATTATCCATTTCAAAGTAATCACATGATGCTATTAGAAAGATCATGCATGGAATAAAAAATAATATCTTTTTCATAATAATCGCATGTTATGTTATTCATCAATAGGATTGGGTTCATATCCATTCACGCCATATTCGGGCATGGACTTGTAATACTCCACATAGTTTGTATGAAATGTAGGACTGGTACCGCCTACATCTTCCTGGAAAAAGACAGACCTTACAAAAATGTATTTAGGAGTACCTCCGCCTGGAAGATCTCTGAGGTCGATTACAGGAGTAAGTGCATGCCTTCTGGCTACAAGTACGGGATCGGTATTTTGGTTATAAAATGAACGGCGACGATGAAGCGTGTAGTTATAGTCGCTTTCAAATGCCAGTTCCAAACGACGCTGATGAAGCACTTCATCTATAGTAAGTGCAACATCGTCAGTGAATGCCGCACGATGACGTATGTCGTTCAGATACTGCTCAGCAAGATCAAATTTCTCTGATGTGTTGCTTTCCACTACTGCCTCACAATAACTTAACAGAATTTCGGCATAACGGATATCATACCAGAAAGATTTCGTATACAATTGTGCTGCCGTTGGATTAAGGTATTTTCTCAGGCTGAAACCGGTTGTAGTAGTATTTCCGGCATTTACATTGGTATAATTATAAAAACCCGATACTTTTCCACCTGCATCACCAAAAGCATAATAGGTTTGACCGTTATAGTTTTCAGTAAGTTCTGTCCATACTGAACCCGTGCCATCAGTTTTGATAATACCGCCCTGAATTTTAATGGTTGTTCCACGGAACTGGCTGTTAGGATATATTACCCATGCTTTGAAACGTGCATCTTTATTTTTGAAAGGATCATCAATATTATTGTATTTTATATAATTAATGGAAGTATATTGAGAAGGGAAGGTGGAAACCGGAGTTGGCATGTATTCATCTTCCAAATTATCAACACGTGTCTTAACTTTTCCGTCAACAGCATTCCGCGAAACATCATAATCATCATACTCATCAACCAGGTCGAGCGTTACACAATATCGACCGCATTGTGATGTACCTGATACGGTTTGCTGGGGACTGTTAAACACATCCCAGTTACTTCCGGATGTTGGTGCACCATCGTTAAGGCTCTTGCCAAAAATAAGCTCCTCATTACGTATACCTGTAAACAAGTTTCCCAGGTTTGCAACAGCTTCATCAATACTGGCCGGATTGGCTCCGTATAAGGAGAATGATCCGCTTCCAATTATCGCTTCGCATGCAGAAATGCATTTGGCATAATATGCCGGTGCATAGCTTGCTTCCATATATGTTTTCTTACTGGCAACTGAAGAATAGGAATCGCTGAGTGTTCCCTGTTTTGTCCAATACTTACTTACAGAAGCAGCATAAAGGGCAACTCTTGCCTGAAGGCCATAAGCGGACCATTTGGTAGCGCGATAATCTGACCGTGTTGCCGGAAGCACTTCAGCAGCAGCATCCAGTTCTGATATTACAAAATCCCAGGTTTCTTTTTCAGTAGCCCTTACTGCAAACTTTTTAAGCTCGGTATTTCCCTTGCCATCATAATATTTATCAAGCACTTCGGTAATAATGGGTACTCCGCCCCATGCCCTGACCATGGCAAAATAACAATAGGCACGAACAAACCTGGCTTCGGCAATTAATCCATTGCCCTGGCTTTCCGTAAGTATACCTTTAGTAGTGGCAGTTTTTACATTGTCAATAAATGAATTGATGGCACGGATTCCAGCCCAGTTAATTGTTGTTGAAGATCCGAATGTATTCGTTGTTCCAAAAAGCGTAAAACCATTCATGCCATAAAAAGCAGTGTTGGTAAAACCGTAGTCGCCTCCATGACTATCAACTGCATTCATTGTATACTGGTCAGAATTAGCAGTTGCAGCAAATGAAGCATTGTTAGGGAAAGCGGTTATGGGAAGATAGGAATAAACCTGGGCAAGAAGTCTTTGAATTCCTGCTTCGGTTGAGACCATATTCTCACCGGTCAATTTAGTCAGATCACCTTCCAGGTCATCAAATACTTTTTCGCATGATGAAAGCACCAATGAAAGGCAAAAAATAGCTGTTATGTTGAATATTACCTTTTTCATAATTCAAAACATTAGAGGTTAAGATTTATACCGAAATTGATAGTCCTCATATTGGGCATGGCACTTCCATGCATTGCAGCTGCCGATTCCGGATCATAATATTTCATCTTCTTGGAAACTATTGTTAACAGGTTAGTTCCCCCTATAAATATCCTTGCAGATTGTATTCTAACTTTGTTAAGTATGCTTTGAGGAATTTTGTAACCTATCTCAGCGCTTTTCATTCGGAAATACCTGCCGTTGATTTGCGTAAAATCGGTTGGAGCATCATACATGCCACCTCGCCACTTACCAGGACCTTCAGCATCAACTAGCGCCGGCCAATAACCACTTTCCCATTCCGTGTTGGGATCAAACGGGTCAGCGCCCGGAGTTGCCACGTGATACCTGTCAAGATACATATCCCAGTTATCATTATATCCGCCATAACCAAATACATGCAATAACCATATTATTTTACTTACATTGGTTGCACCCTGCCATACCATGTTAAAATCAACATTTTTATATTCGCCGCCAATGGTAAGTCCGTATTGTGATGGTGCATTTGATTCACCCCATTTATACCGGATATCAGCTCCTGTAATATAACCGTCGCCATTAACATCATCAAGCTTATACTGGCCTGGCATGGTTGTTTGCATACCGTAAGTTGCATCATATTTTACACCGGAAGAGTTAATATCTTCCCAGCCTGTGAATTGGCCACTGGACAATGGATAATACCACAAAGCACGGTAATTTGACCAACGGTCCTGCCTGCTACCAGAGTTAAACAAACCTGTTCCATAATAGGCATCCTGAGATGCCCAAAGCGATGTAGCCTGGCTTTCTACATGAAGGTTTTTGGTGCGTGCAAAAGTACCTGTTGCTGTTACATGATAACTGAAGTCGCCTATTTTTTTCCTATGTGTGAGGCTTACCTCAAACCCTACGTCAATTCTTGAGTCAATGTTGATCTGAGGTTGCGTAACACCCAGAACAGTTGGGGTGGAACCAGAGCTGGTTCCCGCAATCCCTGTAGTTTTTCTGGTGAAATAATCAAAAGTACCTCCAAACAAACCATTGAAGAAATCCCAATCTATACCAATATCCCTCATGCGGATATCTGCCCAGGTAAGAACAGTATTTGCAATCTCATTGTTGGCATAGCCAGTTGTGGAGTTACCGTCTGTGAACACATAAGAGCCGCTGGAAGTATAACCACTAAGATAAGCGTACGGATTACCCTGGGTCATGCCTGTTTTCCCATCAGACCAACGAATCTTAAGATTGTAAACCCATTTAAGGTTATTTTTTATAAACGGTTCTTCTGAAACGCGCCAGCCTAGACTGTAAGATGGGAAGAATCCCCAGCGGTGACCGTGTGAATAAACATAAGTCCCATCATACCGACCCATTGCTTCAATAAGGTATTTCCCGGCATAGTCATAATTCAAACGCCCCAGATAACCTGCAGTAGCCGTCTCTGTGCGTGTTCCGGTACTCAATGATGTACTTGCAACACCGCTGGATATGGTGTTATGGGTATAGAAATCCCCAAATTCCCTGGAAGATCCCATATTGCGTGTATTGGTTTTAGTAACCTCTGCTGCAGCCATTGCAGCAACATGATGGTTCTTCTTCATCCAGTCATAATTGGCCTGTAATCTTGCATTATAGCGCTCGCCCTCAATGGCCGACTCACCGTAATAATTCCGCGTACCGCCGTATCCCAACAATACGTCACTATTATAATCATAGAGCGAATAAACCGTTTCCTTATTATAGGTACCGTTATAGTTATAATCATAGGCGCCCGTACCCTGTATTACAAGGCCTTTCAAAAAAGGCGCGTCATATTTCAGGTTGATGTTATTGGTCAACAACCTTCCCCTGGTATCAGTATAATTGAGGTCATGATCGGCCATAGCCAAAGGATTATATGCGGGATACTGACCCTGATAAGTATAGTGGTTTGGATTGTTAAGTACAGTTGGGCCAACTCTCCGGTCACAATACGCTATATAATTAAACAACATATTGGAAGCATTGTCATAACTATCCGTGTTATATGGATTTTTTGACATGGTTGTCCTGAGCGATGTCTGATAATCCATCGTAAGATTATCGGTAAGTTTCGCAGTAAAATTACCACGCATGGTGTAGCGGTCATATGTAAAATTGTCCTTTACATCATAAATACTCCTGTCCTTCGTATAACCTCCGCTGATAAAATATTGTACCCTTTCACTACCACCGCGTATTGACAGATTGTGGGTTTGGGAAGATGAATGGTCTTTCATCATGATATCCCACCAGCTGAATCCTTCCTTGGTTCCATTGCGGTACTCTTCAATTTCTTCATCGGTATATGGATGAGCCAAATGGGTATTGTCAGCCATTTCATTGGCAATTGTCATTAAATCCACCATTCCCATTTCCTTGGGTAACTTAGGCTTACCAAACGAAAATGTATTCGAATAATTGATACTTGGTTTTGTACTCTTTCCTTTCTTTGTGGTAATCAGGATAACACCATTGCCGGCGCCCAGACCATAAATGGAGGCTGATGCATCTTTTAATACTGAAATGCTTTCAATATCCTCAGGATTTAATTGTGCCAGGGCAAGGTCGGTTGACACACCATATCCGTTCGAATTCACGTAGGTTTCACTACGCACGATACCATCAATAACAACCATGGGTGTCCCATAACCACGCATACTGATATTCGAGTAGAACTTTCCCGGAGTACCGCCACTTTGACGTATCAATAAACCGGGCACTTTCCCCTGCAAAGAGGTTACAACATCAGTTTGTTTGGTACTTGTTACATCCTCAGCTTTAATAGAGGTAATGGCACTGGTTAATGATTCCTTTTTCTGCGTACCGTATCCTACAACTACAACTTCCTGAAGCGCGGACAATTCAGGTATCATCTGAACATCAATCACTGTTTTGCCGGCAACGGGAATATTTTGCGAATTATAACCGATGTACGAAAAAATCAACACATCTTCCTGGTTGGGAACTTCTACTTCATAATTGCCATCGGTATCGGTAACAGTTCCTCCGTTGGTTCGTTGAATCCGCACATATACGCCAGGAAGTGGGTCCCCGGTAGCAGCATCTGTTACATTTCCTTTGATCTTTTGTTGCTGCATTTTGGCTTTAGGAGCAATAACCACCAGATTGTTCTCCAACACTTTGTAACCAACTGTGGAGTTGGTAAATAGATCAGACAAAACGTCATTAATGAGTTTATCGTTTACTGAAACTGAAACTCTTCTGTTTAAATCAGTAAACTCATCATTGTAAAAAAACCTGAACTCGCTTTCCTGTTCAATCGTCTTGAGAACCTCACGAATGGTCTGATTGTTAATTTCCAGATCAAATCGCTTCTGCTGTGAATATACCGATGCGGTAATATTAACCGAAACGGTAAGGATCAGTAGAGTAGTAAGTTTCATAATGCGTAGAAGATTTTTGGGAAACACTTCTATTTTAAAGACATTTCCCCACAGATGCTTTTTTTTCATACATTTGTAGTGTTAGGTTTTAAGTAATTAAGACTTAATGGAACTAAATGAAAAAGGGGGCAGGCGCAATCTGCTCCCTTATTTTGTTTTAATCATATCATATTATTGGTTTTATTACATTAGTTATTAGATTGATATATAGGAGTAATTATTTTGCCAAATTCATCCTTGTTCTTTTTATCCAGGCTCAGCATAATCATATCCTTATTTACTTCATAGTTTAATGGTGCAGTCAGTGTCAGCAGATCCATGAATTGTTCCACGGTTTCATTTTCAATAGTTCCTGAAAAGCGGTATTTTTTCAAGTCTTCATCATTAAAAATGATCTTTTTGTTAAATCTGCGTTCAAGCATGGGAATCAGTGTTACCATTTGTTCGCTTTCAATGATCCATCTTGAATCTTTCCATGATGTAGACAGTTCGGTCTTTACATTATTGATTACCCCAATATTTTCAGCCATAAGAGGTGCAGATACCTGCCGGGCATTTTCTTTTAACAATTCCTCATCAGAGTTAATTTTTAAGGAATCGATCATATCATCATCCTTAAGGACAATGATCTTTTGATTTTCCTTAAGCATAAGCGGCTTCCAACGTCGGCCCATTTTCACAACAGTGACATCAATCTCCCCTTCTTCCAGGGTGGCTGCCACTGCTTTTTCATCAGGGTAGGCTTTCACATTGAACTTTGTACCAACAGCTTTTACAATTATTTCAGCCGCTTCCACAATAAAAGGGTGTTGTTTGTCCTGAGCAACATCAAAGTATGCTTCTCCCGAAAGATTCAACGTTCTGTTTTCACGACCATATTCTTCATTATAAATCAACTTTGTATCTGCATTTAACCATACATTTGATCCGTCAGGTAGTTTAATAAATGTTCTTGCTCCAAGCGGTGAATATATCTCAATGTTTCGTACAGCTTGTCTCGAAGTTTTACCTGAAAAAACATAGGTAAGCACTGAACCTGCAGTTAAAAATAACAACCATGATGCCGCTGCTCTCCAGGTCAGTCTATAAGGAGCTTTTGATGGTTTGCTTCCAACATTTAAACCTTGCTTATTTTTAAAGGCGCTCCAGGAATTCTCAATATATTTCTCTGCAAAATTATTCTTGCCGGAAACTACCCATGCATTTTTCAATTGGTTAAAATAATCCTGGTTTTCCTGACTTGCTTTAATCCAATTCTGCAATGACATCAGATCTTCTCTTTCAATAGTACCGTCAAAAAAGGAACATATTAAAAACTCAACATTCTTCATTCTTATATAACTATTCTCCAATTCTAGGACACTCTTTTTTATGATATTGATTATTCTTATACCGTGTTTTCTGAAAATTTTTTCAACGCTTCAGATATCCTCTGTAAAGCTTTATATATATGAGCCCTAACAGTATTCTGCGTGATATTCAATTGATTGGCTATTTCATTATTAGCAAGCCCATCTAACCTACTCATTGAAAACACCTTATAGCATTGTTCAGGCAGGTCTCCAAGAACCTTCTGGATTATTTCATCCGTATCCTCAGCAAACAGATTCTCAATAACAGACTCATTCACCACATAATAATCAGTGATGAAGTTCCAAATATCTTCTGATGCCGGCTGGTTTACTGATTGTTTTAAAGTCTTTTTCTGCTTTAATAAATTAAGTGAATGGTTATGCACAGATCTGAAAAGATACGATTTGATGGACTCATGAATAACGATAGTCGACCGATTCTGCCATATCTTCAGAAACACGTCCTGTACTGCTTCTTCAGCCAAATTATAATCAAAGACTATTGTTCTGGAATAACCCACCAATAATGAAAATGAGGATTTATAAAGCCTCTCAAGGGACTCTTCATCATTATTTTTTATCCCTTCCCAATATTTCTCCAGCTCAGAAATCATATCTTTTGGACGAATTGGCTGCTTTCTTGAGTAAGACATGTTCGATGTCCTTGTCAGATTATGCAGCAAAAAAAACCATACTTATAAGTATAAATGTATGGAAACGGAAGTATAAAAAAAACGATTTACTGCTTGTAAGTTATTTAAAATCAACCGCAACCGGTTGTGCAACCGGTTGCGGTTGATAACTTTCTGGCGGTTCTTCAAAAAAGACGATAAAATCTTAGGAATAATAATCCCTTAACGCGGTTTGTCCTTAATAATGTCTATAAAACAGACGATTAGGTTGATTCTCCTTTTACCAATTCACCCTTTAAATAAATTGTTCTTGGTTCCAATGGTGGCAAATTATTTGAGTTTTGTTGAATCTGTTCGAATAGCAATTCGGCTGCCACTTTCCCAATTTCAAACCCCATTGGATCTATTGCAGTCAACGAGGGATGATACATTGTTCGGTATTGTTCTTCACAGAATCCTATTACTGCAATATCCTCAGGAATTCTTTTTCTGCTTTTGTATATTGCCTTCATAACACCTGCCATAGTGAGGTCGCTAATTGCAAATATTCCGTCAGGTGATGGATTCATCTTTAGTAATTCGGAAAAATTCTTTTCTGCATCTTCGGAGGTCTCCGCGGCTAGGATCATTCTTTCATCAATATCGATACCATTATCTTTCAGGGCTTTCTTATATCCAAGCAACCTGTTTCTGCTGATGAGCAGGTTTAAATTTCCGGTGCATATGGCAATTCTTTTTTTTCCTGCTTCCAACAAATGATTAACTGCATTATATGCCCCGTCAATGTCATCAACCAGAACAATATCAGCATTAATTTCATTCACTATCCGATCGAACAGTACCAATGGCAGGTTAATATCTGTTAAGTGTTTAAAATGATCAATGGTTTTTGTTGTACGTGAAACAGATGCCAGAATTCCTTCTACATTATTAGAGATTAATATATCTATATTTTCAACCTC
>CAZLLD010000099.1:0-9856 GCA_964560225.1 uncultured Bacteroidales bacterium | reverse complement strand
ACCCGCCACATGATTGTTTATTCAGTTATCTTGTGTTATTTCACTGAAGCAAAACAATCAAGTACATGGCCAAATCCCGGGTGAAGAAAACCGAATGCCCCAACTGCGGGTTTAAATTATCCCAGGCTTTCAATTACTGTCCCTCCTGCGGACAGGAAAACCATACCCATAAATTGCCCTTCAAGCATTTTGTGAGCGAGTTTCTGGAAACCTTATTCCATTTTGACAACAAGCTTATTGCAACACTTCGTGATTTGTTCATTCCGGGACGCATGACGGTCAATCATAACCAGAACAAGCGGGGACGGTATATGCCCCCCGTCAGGTTATACATTTTCATCACCTTTATTTTCTTTCTGATACTAACCTTATCTTCGAAACTGGAGAACCAGGCTGATGAGAATGTATCAAACGATACCAAATCCAATAATTTTTCAATCAGCTTTTTAGACATCAAAGAAGATACGACTGATGCGCGGCTCAATCAGATCCGGGATGCATCAGATCCGGACCCGCTCATCGAAGAATACATCCGCGAGGAGATTCCCGATGAGGGATGGATCATGAAAAAGATGGTCCGGAATGGGTTGCTGATCAATGCAGGGCATGTCGAGAAAGAAGAGTTTATGCATAAACTGCACGAGGGCATCTCAGGATCTATGTTTGTTTTGATGCCCGTTTTTGCGTTCTTTCTCTGGTTGTTTTACTGGCGAAAAAAGATTTTCTACAGCGAGCATCTGATTTTTTCACTTCATTTTCACGCCCTCTTGTTCATCATCTTCACGTTGTGGCTTTTGTTAAACCTGGTCAACCTGCATATCGGTTTGCTGTTTCTGACAATTATATTGGTTTATCTGCTGTTGTCACTAAAAAGTGTTTATTTACAGGGGTGGATGAAAACCACGGTGAAGTTTCTCCTGTTAATTGGGGTGTATTCTTTGTCGATTGTTGTCATTCTTTTTGTCGGGTTCCTGTTCAGTTTTCTCGTTTCATGAAACATCCTGCAATGCTTATGCGTGAATGAAACTGTACAATTGATCAGCCGGTCTGCCCGTTAATATTCAAATTCTATTATTTAAGTAATTTTACTTTATAAAGCTGAGTTATGAGAAGAATTACATTCCTTCTGATCGTATTACTGTCAATGGCCGGTTGTGATAAAGATGACAACCCCTCAGGAGAAAAGGAGTATACTTCCATGTATTTCCCATCTGATCCGGGTACTGCCTGGGAAGCGATACCTGTTTCGGAACTGGGGTGGAACACCGTTGCCATTCAGGCATTGAAGAACTACCTGGCTGAAAAGAACACCAAATCATTCATGATATTGGTAAACGGAAGAATCGCCATGGAGGAATATTTCAACGGGCATGACGCATCAACGGAGTGGGAATGGAACAGTGCCGGTAAAACCCTGGTAAGCGCAACAACAGGAATTGCGCAACAGGAGTCATTGCTCAGTATGAATAACCGGGTATCTGACTACTTGGGAACCGGATGGACCAGCATGCCACTGGAAAAAGAGAACCTGATCACAATCAGGCATTTGTTGACCATGACTTCGGGAATTGATGACAGCAAACAGCTGGTAGTTAAAACAAACCTGACCTGGTTGGCTGATGCAGGCACAAGATGGGCCTACGGCAATGTATTCCAGAAATTGATCGACGTGGTTTCCGAAGCAGGCAATCAGTCATTTGAAGCCTATTTCAATGAGAAACTGAAAAACAGGATTGGGATGGATGGGTATTGGAATTACGGACCGATATTTACCATCTATCACAGTACGACAAGATCTATGGCGCGGTTTGGACTGCTGGCTTTAAACAGGGGAAAATGGAACAACGAACAAATCATTGATGAAACCTTCTTTACGGAAAGCATGACTACTTCACAGGGTATCAATCCTTCCTACGGCTATTTCTGGTGGTTAAACGGCAAAACAAAATACATGCTTCCGGATGGACAGACCATTTATGATGGTCCGCTGGTGCCGAACGCTCCTTTGGATATGGTGGCAGCCATGGGTGCTATGGATCAAAGAATATATGTGATACCGGGCAAAAAGATGGTGGTTGTGAGAATGGGAAATGCATCCGATCCGGATAACCCCAACTTTGCAGTCTCAGGATTTGATAATGAACTCTGGGAAAAATTAAATGCAGTGATACAGGCAGAAATGTAGCAACCTCCTTTACGTTTTTTAGATATGGTAATATGAAGCTATTTTGTTAACTTTATACAAGATCATGTATTTGATCAAAAATTTACAGATACCTGGCCTTGAAA
Organism: uncultured Bacteroidales bacterium; assembly: GCA_964560225.1. Taxonomy (GTDB): domain Bacteria; phylum Bacteroidota; class Bacteroidia; order Bacteroidales; family UBA10428; genus UBA5072. Next base: position 7,567 of record CAZLLD010000099.1, on the reverse strand, counting down.
TAAACTCTATTCGAAAATCATTATCAAATGCTTTTTCCTGAAAGCAATATGAAACTGAAAGAGATTTTTGTTCTCATATACGCCACAATAATTGTTTTGCTGGTTTTACTGGGCGGTTTTTCTGTATTGGCTTACAGAAACTTCATCAAACTTAAGCAGAGTGACGAATTACAATACAGGTCGATTGCAATTGCCAATGAGCTCAAAGAAAGCTCCGATCTGCTTACCAAATTCTGCCAGACTTATGTAGTAACCGGTGACCCTGTTTGGGAAAGCTATTACCACGATGTACTTGACATCCGTAATGGTATAAAGCCGCGTTCGAATGGAAGAACCATTGCTTTGCGCGACAGTATGGCCAGTTTGGGGTTTACTGAAGAAGAGTTCTCCCTGCTGAAACAGGCAGAAGAAAAATCAAACCAACTGGTACATACCGAAAGAGTGGCTTTTCATGCCATGAAAGGATTGTATGAAGACAAACAGGGAAGGTTTAGCATCCGCAGGGATCCTGATACAGCCTTTGCCCGTGTCATCGTGTTTGATGATGCTTACCGCAACTATAAAAGAGAGATCATGGAACCTATTGGTAATTTCATCAGTGCTATTGAGAAGCGGACAAAAGGACAGGTGGATCATTACCAGGCAAAGGGAATCTGGATCATGGGTTCAATCATTGCGCTGATTGCCCTCGTATCAAGCATTTCGATTATTTCATTTTTCATAATAAAGAACAGGATGATCCGCCAGATGAATGTGATGAAGGAAACCGAAAAGCTATTAAGAGAAACCAATGCCACTAAGGATAAATTGTTATCCATCATTGCACACGACCTGAGAAGCCCGTTCAATGGCATATTGGGTGCTTCTGAATTACTGATGGAGAACCTCCGGGAATACAGTTTGCCCGGGGAGGCTGAAGGCTTTTTACAGATTATCAACGCTTCATCCATAAACGCACTTACCTTACTGGACAATTTGCTGAATTGGGCAAAGTCGCAAACAGGCCTGATAACCGTTAACCGGGAAAAGATAAAAGTTTCCTCCGTTATAAGGGAAGTATTGCATGTTTCCGATTCACGGTCCCGGTTGAAGAACATCCGGTTAGTTTATCACCCGCAGGCTGATATTGAGGTGAATACCGACAAGAATTTATTGGAGATCGTTTTGTTGAATCTTGTTTCAAATGCCATTAAATTTACCAATGTTCACGGTGAAGTGACGGTAGGAGTGAACAGATTGCCCGGTTGTATTGAGATCTCAGTTGCCGATAATGGTATTGGTATCGAAGAAGAAGCGCTGGAAAAGATTTTCGACAGCAATTCCCAGTTTACCAGTCGCGGCACTGCCGACGAGAAGGGCTCCGGGATCGGGTTGATTCTCTGCAAAGAGTTTGTTGAATTGCTGGGAGGAAGGATATGGGTTGAAAGTGAAATAGACAAAGGCAGCAATTTCATTTTCACCTTGCCGGATCTTGCTTCCTGAATCTTACTGAAACCTATTTTGCGTAATTACCAGGATATTTTGATTGGTTAAGTGTAATGCATAATTAGCCAGATGTTTGTGAATTTTCTGATTTTCTGAACCTGACACTTCTGGTACAGCAACTGTAGTACCTAAATGATATTCAGAAATACTTCGGAGTGTCATTAAAACCATCTTGTCTCTATAAGAAAGCACTGCATTAGAATCTGTCATCCGGTGCAAGACACTACATATGCACAACATTAGTTGTTTTTTGATTTGTATAGATACTACAAAGAAAATATAAAAAGATAAAAAAGAAATAAATAGGAAAATCAAAAACACTACATTAATTTGCACGGCAATTCGCATTACACTATGCGGACAAAACAATTCCTACATTTGTACCACTTAAACACTGAAAGTCATGTTTAATTTCAAACACGCGAAAAAATCGATCGAACTGATCGAAGCGTTTTTGACCCTGATGGACGAGGGCTGTCTGATATTTAAAGACGGCGTGAAAAACTACCTCTTCGGCAACCGGCCCAGTTTTGAGGACAACCTGAAAACACTGGCCAACATCGCATCGGAAGCCGACATCAAGAAAAGGGAAATTGAGAACATCCTCTACACCCAGTCACTCATGCCCGAGCTCAGGGCCGACATCCTCAAGCTGCTCGAAGAGCTGAATAACATCCTGGAGCTGGCCAAAGCCAACCTCTTTGAATTTGATGTAGAAGTGCCTTTTATTCCGAGCGAGCTAAACCAGGAACTGACCAAGCTTACCGAATTGTCAGTTTTGTCGATTGACTCTTTGATCCCTGCCACGCGGGTTTTCTTTCGTGACCCCGAATCGGTGAAGGAGCACCTGCACCGGGTATACCTTTATGAAAAGGAAACCGACAAGCTGGCCCTTTCCATCAAGCGCCGTGTTTTCCAGGATATGCCCAACATCAAGCTGAGCGAAAAAATTCACCTGCGCTACTTTACGCTTCACATCGAACTGCTGTCGGATAAGGCACAGGATGCTGCTGATGTATTGTCAATCATGGCCATCAAAAGATCGCTATAGCCATGCAGTTGCTGCTGATCATCTTATCAAGCGGGTTATTCCTGGGTTGGTTGCTGGGATCAAAGGATACTGTAAACCTCTTTGGTTCGTCGGTGAGCTCTCAAATGCTCGATATCCGTAAGGCGGCTCTGATTGCCGGTATCTTTATTATACTGGGGGCTGTTTTTCATGGCTCAGCCACTACGCAAAGCGTGCATGCACTTGGAAATGTATCCGATCCGATGATTGCATTCCTGATTGCCCTGGTAGCTGCTTTGGTGGTTTTACTGCTCATTAAAATCAAACTGGCAGTTTCAACCAGCCAGACTGTTGTTGGCGCTGTGCTGGGATGGGTGGTTTTTTCAACAGGCAGTCTGAATCTCTCCAGGTTTTATGAATTTCTGGTTGCATGGATTATGGCACCCATAGCCGGTATCATCATCAGTGCCCTGCTCTTTATTTTGTTCCGGTGGATCATCCGGCGTTCGAAAATTCACATGCTGCAGCTCGACGCCTGGTCGCGGGTGGGCCTGATAATCGGCATTGCACTCTCTGCATTCGGATTGGGAGCCAATAATATCGGTAACATATCCGGAGTGTTCCACCATTTCTCACCCGAAATTGAACTCAACTTCGGACTGTTTATGGTGAACGGACTGCAATTTCTGAGCCTTCTGGGTGCAATTGCCATTACAGCCGGCCTGGTAGCGTTCAGCTATCGGGCATACAACGGCACAGGTAAACGAGATGTGCTGTCGCTGATGCCCGAAGCAGCCATTGTGGTGCTTTTTTCCCAAGCCATCGTACTGTTCCTTTTTTCATCCACATGGTTTAGAAACCTGGTGACCGGTGCCGGCATTCCCTGGTTTCAGCTGGTGCCCGTGTCGAGTACCCAGATTGTCATAGGCGCTGTACTGGGCATTGGTCTGGTTAAAGGAGCCCGCGAAATTGACAACCGCACACTCGCCGGCATGGGTATCGGTTGGATTACAGCCCCTTTAAGTGCAGGCATTCTCATGTATGTGCTGTTGTTTATACTGAACAGGGTGTTTGGGTTGCCCATGCAAAGAGAAATCTCATACCTGTCATCACCGTTTTCAGACAATCCTCAGACTTTTAATTTGGTGGTGCCCGGACTGGCTGTGCTGACCATTCTGGTCTTTACCATATTTGTTTACCTCATCTTCCGGCAGCAGAAAGCCCGCCTCAAAATGGAAAAAGACATGCTGATTCAGCAAAGCCAACTGTACCATTCGCAAAAAGCCATGTATGAGCTTGAGATGAGAACCATCAGCATCGAGAATGAGGCCTTGAACACGAAATTAAACGCCAGGCGGAAGGAATTCATGGATATTGCCTTGAATATAAACGAACAACGGTTGTTTCTTGAAAAGCTTTCCGCCACCGTCAACGAAATAAACAATACCAGTGAAGAGGTAAAGCGTTCAGAAATGCTCAAGGACATGGCGCTGCAAATCAGGCAGCGCATGTCGTTTTCACGCGAAACCAAAGAGTTCTACATGCGGGTTGAAGATATTCACAAGGATTTTCACCTGAAACTGAAATCGTCTTATCCCAACCTCACCGAGTTCGAAAATCGACTCGCCGGTTTGCTGCGATTGAACTTATCTACCAAGGAAATGGCAGCCTTGTTGAATATTTCACCCAAAAGCGTCGAAGTAGCGCGTTACAGGCTGAAGAAGAAATTACAGCTGAACAAAGACCAGGCATTGCATGACTTCATTAATAACCTTTAATATTAAACTATATCATTTATGAAAATTAAAAACAACATGTTGACGGTATTACTCCTTGCTGCTTTTTCTCTTGGGAGTATCCAGGCATACGGACAACACAACGATACTGTCCGGTATAACCAGTATGGGCAAAAGGTGGACCGTAAACCCATGACCATTGAGAACCGAAACGGCATTCTGGTTTTCGAATCTCCTGACCAGGCCTTTCGTACCTGGTTCGACCTTCGGATCAATTTCGACGGGGCTTATTATTTTGACAAAGAAGCATTGAATCCGCTTGGAAATGGATTGACGATCAGGCGTTTGCGCTTTGCCATGAAAACGATTCTCTATGACAAGTGGACCGGTGAAGTGGATCTGGATTTTGCCGGTGGTGAGCTCGACATCAAAGATGCCTTTATCGGCTATAAATGGGATGATCACAAACTGAACTTCAAAGCCGGTTATTTCAAGGAACCCATTTCCATGGAAACAACCACCACTTCGCGGTACCAGACTTTTGTTGAAGAGCCCTATGTAACCACCTTCGCGCCGCAACGTCAGCTGGGTATCAATGTGAGTAAATGGGACAAAGCCTATGTGGGTTTCATCGGCGTGCATTTCAATGATGTGGAAAACATTGAGGTAACTACCTATACTCAGGATGCCAATAAGGATTATGGTACTGATGAAGGTATTTCTGTTACCGGTAAAGCTGTGGTACGCCCTGTTAATGCTGAAGGTAAACTGGTACACGTGGGTGTTTCAGGTTCCTATCGTACCCCAAAAACAAGCTGGGAATTTGAGGATACTTACCGCATCTCAACCCGCGATATGACCAACATCAGCCGTAAAAAATACCTGGATACCGATGACATTCCCAATGTGGACTCCCATGTGCTGTTTGGTGGTGAACTTTCAGCCAGCCTGAATAATTTCAAGTTCTCAAGCGAATACATTTACACCAAAATCAATCGCAAGGCCGACAATCCCGACTATGAAGCAAGCGGCAGCTATGCTTCGTTATCGTGTTTGCTCTTTGGCGGCAAGTACAATTATAACAACGAAGAAGGTGAATTCACACAGGTTACCAGGGGTAAGGATTGGGGCGATGTTGAAGTGGCATTGCGCTACGATTACATCAACCTGAACGATACCAAAGCACAGATTATGGGCGGCAGCGCCAACGGAATCACTGCAGGGGTTACCTGGCACATTAATTACAATGCCAAGTTCATGCTCAACTATACCTACATCAATCACGACCGGTATGCCAGCGGAAAAGGAAAACTGTTTGTGGGTACTGATGAAAACGGCGAGTTGACCAAAGATTATACCCGGGTAACCGAAAAGGACGGAAAGGCAGGAGATGATTATGGATTCCTTCAGGCCCGCTTTGAACTAGATTTTTAATATTTCAATTAATAATACTTTCTGAATATGAAAACAAAATTGTTATATACCCTGCTTTCAATAGGTCTCCTGCTGCCGGTTTCATGCGTGGAAGACGAACTGTTTGAAAACAGTACAGGCCCTGTTTCCGAGATTGAACTGGTGATCAATGAGGTTGCCTCCAACATGGGCGACCCGATACCCGACTGGATTGAAATCTACAATCCCTCCGGAAGTGCAATTGACATAAGCGGATTCGGTATTTATGACAAGCCCAGCGCTATTTATAAATTTCCCAGCGGCACAACCATTCCGGCTCACGGTTACCTGGTTATTACATGCGATAAGGATCTGGCAACTGCCGACCCCGACAGCTATGCCAACTTCGGTATTTCTTCGGGAGGAGAGAGCCTATTTCTTGTGGATGCCACAGAAGTGGTTATTGATGAAGTAGCAGTTCCGGGTTTGGACGTAGGTCTTTCCTATGCCCGTATTCCCGATGGTGGCGAAACCTTTGCAGTAGCCAATCCTACCCGGGGAGCAGCCAACAGCAATACCAACGAGCCACCGGTGATTGAGGCCGATACCCTGATTACCGGAATGGTGAATGACAACGCACGTTTCCTTTACGATGTGGTGGTCAAAGACGCCTCGGGTGTCAGCAGCGTGAAAATGTGGCTGCAAACCGAAGAGGAAGTCTTCTACCTCAATATGGCTCCCATGGGTGGAGGTACATACAGACTGTTGCTTCCGCCGCTTTCAATCGGAAATATTGCCTATTATATTGAGGCTGAAGATGAAACCGGCCTGAAAACCAGGTTTAAACCTGAAGATGATGAAGCTTTTGAACTGAGCGTGATTGACGGACTTGCCCTGTTTAACAGTGTTGAATTATCTAACAACAATCCGGCCGGTGATGAAGATATTGTAATAACCGTCGATGCTTATGATAAGAGCGGAATTGACGGAGTTCGTTTGTATTACCTGTTAAACAGTGAGAATGCAGACGATAAAGTAAACGTCGACCTGACCTATGCGAACGGGGTTTGGACAGGTACCATTCCGGGACAGACTGAAGGATCCGTCATCAGGTATTACCTGAGGGCTACTGACAATGCCTCATTGAAGTCGTATTACCCTGTTGAAGAATTGGATGGCGAAGGCAATGTAATTGGTGATTTCGATCATGATGATGCCACTACATGGCCTCAAATTAATGTGGCCCCATTGAACATATTAAATCAACTGGTGATCAACGAGATCAATGCATCAGGCTCTCCCTATGATTACATCGAATTGTACAATGCCACCAGTGCAGCAATTGATATCAGCGGCTATAAGGTATACGATTCAGGCGGACTGGCCGAGGCATACATCATCCCTGCTTCCACCACCCTTGCGGCCGGAGGATTCTACCTGATAGAAACCGGAACCGGATCGCCCCAGGGACAATTCGGCATATCAAGCTCAGGTGAGACGATAACGCTTGCTAACGCTTCTGATGTTGTGGTTGACCAGCTCGTTAAAGAAAACTGGCCGGGAACACCACTTGTCTACCGGAAAAAGGACGGTGCAGAACTTTGGATTACAGGAGCTGCTGCCACCCCGGGAGCAACCAATAATTAAAAACTTTACCTTCAGGAGGCGTTGCCCGGCGCGGATAACCACTGCCGGGTTACGCTTCCTGTGTGGGAACACAGATATTATTTTAAAAACTATTGTATATGGCAAAAGAAGAAATGAAGATTGGTGAGATATCCAAACCACGGTTTGAATTCAGGTCGTTCGGACAGCATTTTGAAGAAGCGGCCAAACGCATGGCCAGGCTGTCTGTTCCCGTTCCTGAGAAGGTTTGGGAAAGGTATTCTGATGAGATTTATATACTCTCGCGGACCAATGATGTGAACAATACCAAAATCCGCGA
>CAZLLD010000098.1:0-9951 GCA_964560225.1 uncultured Bacteroidales bacterium | reverse complement strand
GAATTGTTCTTTGATAATCATAACATTTCGGTTTTATGCTTTTGTCGTGTAGGCCGATAAAGTTAGCACCAGAATTTAACAAATGCCTGAAAATGGTTGTTTTTTCATTTATTTTTACTTGGAATATATTGATTTTTATGCCGTTCGTATTTAATGACTTTGGATGATCAGGTCAGATCAGATCAGTAATTAACTTATAGGTCATGATTCTGGCGTCCTTCTCCTTCAGATGGTACGAATCTGTCGCTTCACGGCTTGGTGCCGGATAAGGTTTAGGTTGCATCACTTTTTTTCCAAAACAAGTCCCGACCAATACATGAGGATTTTCCCGTCTTTATTTTCCCAGCGAAGCTTGTCTCCGACAAAGTAACCTGTGCCTGCAAACCGTGCATGCTGCTTATCAAGCGGCTCAATCACCATGTTGAAATGATGCCGCCCCAGAAAAGTATAGCTGAGCATGCTGAATTTCCCTTTCTTTTTGATTTTTACATCTTTTACTACCTTGTCGGAATTCTGCATATTTGCAACCCGGTATTTACCTTCATAGCTTGCGTATTCCTGCGGTATTTCAAACGGTTCCGTTTTCAGATTTGGATTGAGCATGCCGTTCTGAATGTTGAAATACATGTATTTTTCCCCCTGGCTTTCACGAAACTCAATTTTTACGGCATCAAGCATTTTTACTGAAAAGGGAATACCCAACATGCGCGCTTTCATGGTAAATGTATTACCGGCATGAGGCGTTAAAACCAATGATGCCGGCATCACCGGCGATGTAATCACAAGTTCCCTGCGTCTGAGTTTTACAGTCATCGGACCGAAATATACATTTGGGTAAATCCCTTCATGCTGCTTTAACTGTTCAGTGGCTAACGAAATCTTCCTGGGCGTTTCAGATGCTGGTAATGCCTTACCGGTATGATTTGCGTACAAATCACCCATGATTTTATGTGCCAATTCATCAGGAACACCTGCCGCTTTATTGGTATTTACACTGACAAATACACCACATCTTATTTCGGGTAACAGCACCATCATGGAATGGTACGGAGGCAGTTCTCCCCGATGGGCGGCGTATTTTGTATATTTCATGATCGGGTTTTGCAGAAACCAGGTCAATCCCATTGAAAAACCCCGGTCAAGTGCAACCCGGGCATTTTGCTGCGTCATCATCAGTTTCATGGTTTCCTGCTTTAATAGCCGGTGGTCACCGTGCCAGGAATCAATCACACCCGACAGGTATTTCGCAGCATCAGTGGCGGTCATTGCAATTCCGCCTGCCGGAATGCCCAGTGTCATGGGCATGGAGGTGGAATCCTTTCCAAGATATCCCTTGGCAATGAAATTATCGGTTGGTTCACCTGCAAACACAATACTGTTATCCATCCCAAGCGGTTCAAAAACATGCGTGCGAATGTAATTCACATAGCCCATACCGCTTACTTTGTGAATTAAAATGCCCAGTAACGAATATCCTGCGTTGCAGTATGAATGAAGTTTCCCGGGTGTGAAAATATTTCCTGCTTCGTTGATTAACGGCACCATCTGTTCGTAAATCAACGCGTCTTTTGAAACTTCGGGTAAATACCAATTGTAAAGAATATCGCCATGAATGCCGGAATGATGGGTTAAAAGCATCCGCGGAGTGATTATTTTTTCTTCACCATTGGGCAGCGATAATTCAGGAATATAATCGCCAACAGGTTTGTCCAGTTCAATTAGCCCTTTTTCAACCAGTTGCATCACGGCAATTCCGGTAAATGTTTTGGTAACCGAAGCAATTGGGAATAAGGTAGAACTATTGGCTGCGATTTTCTTTTCTTTATCCGCCATTCCAAAACCATCGGCAAGCAAAATACCATTTGAATCAACTACAGCAATGGAAAGTCCTGTTACTTTGTTTTTAGACATTACTTTTTCAATGTATGTTCTTAAATGATCGGCCATCTCAGCTCTTGATAATTTACTTTGCTGATCATAAAATATATGCTGCGAGTTGCAATTGATTGTTGCCATAATTCCAATAATTTTCAGAATGATCACTTTTGATTTCATGGTTGTGTCTTTTTAAACATTTTGCATTTGATGATTCATGGCAATTCAGGATGTGCTGAATCAGGTCTTTTTCTGATGATAAGTAATATCAATACCCATATCACAGCGGCTAAAACTGAATCATAGATAGCAAAATCAATACCCGACTGCGTTACGGATTGAAAGCTAAGCGTACAGAATGTAAGGCTCATGTGCATCAATATTGTAAGAAACAAGCTGGAGGTTTTATCATACAGCCATACCATAAGCACTCTATAGGCCGGTAACTGCGAGAACAGGATAATCGCCAGGTAAAGCGTTGAAGGAACTTCACCTGATGGGTCTCCGGGCAGGAATAAAGGAAGATGCCACAATCCCCATAAAAGACCGACGATTACTCCGGTGGCAATTAAGCCGTATTGCTTTCTCATCCTGGGAACCACAAAACCTGTCCATCCGAGTTCCTCACAAATACCTGCCGCAAGTCCGCCCAGGATGCCTAAAACAACCAGCATTGTCTTGTCAGGTGAAGAAAATATACCGGGAATGAATGCTGGTTTGATGATTGAAAGCATAAAAAGCAGGGCCAGAACCAAAACAGGCGCTGTCAGAATAGCTGCTGCATACCAGCGAGCGCCTACTTTCCAGTTAAGCAAACGTCCTTTTAAATCACGAAGTCCTTGCCTTCCATCGCATATATAGGTAAATAGTAATCCTGATATGCTTGGACCGGCACACATGGCAAGAAACAGCAGTGCCATCTGGTCATCAGCAGGGCCTTCGGCGAGCAGCCTCTCAAGGCCAACCACAAGAGCGACTCCGGACCATGATATGAGAAACGCAAGAATGAAGTACAGCGTTATGGCATGATTTTTTATAAAGGTTTTCATTTTGTTGATTTGATTTTAGTTTTTCCAATGACGCACCATCATTATCCAACCTAATATCCCTGCAGGAAAATAAGTTAAAGCATCCACAATAAACCCGCTGAAGCCTACATATCCGCCAACCAGAATGGCATTGGTGGCAAACAGGCCCAGTATCCATTTATTGGTTTTCGGAAGAGATCCAATCAACAATCCCAGTACAAAAGTTGTGGTCGGACATTCTGACCCGAACAGCACCATGCGTGGCCATGTGTATCCAAATGCGATTTCGATAACCGGGTAAAAGAGTCCCAGCATAATCAATAGGGCCATAACTATTTTCAGGTCGGTCTTTTCGGGAATCCGGAAAACAATCTTTTTCCACCAGATGGCATCGAGTAACAGCAATATTCCGTAAAAAGTCAATACAGTTGCTCCAGACAAGGCCGATTTCATGTCGGTATGTTGCATGCCCAGCCAAACACTCAATCCCGATAAAGTGTAAACCAGGGTCAGGAACAATTTGAATATCAGACTGCTCTTTTTGCCCGGACGACGGAAACAATATCCTGTTAACACAATAGCCATAATAAACAGCACCAATGGAATAATCCATGAATAGGGGAGAAATTCGTTGTTGAAGTACTCACTTCCAACCAACATATTGTTTACTGCATTATTCATTTGATTATTTTTTAGTTAAGGATAAATTCATCAAGGGTCACTTTGTCTTTTCCTGAAAGTTTGCCATCCTTTGATTTCAGGTTGGGAACCGGCACACTGCCGTTGTGATTTACGCACTTCGCCATATTTTTGAACATGCTGCCGGTGCGAATCTTATAAGTTGCGAATAAAGCCACTTTGGCACTTTGCGGAACAGCTGTTTTTTGGGCAAAATGGCGCCAGTCGTTATCCGGTTTCTGAAAAACAACCATCAAACCTTTTGTCCAACACCCCAGCAATAAATAATCCGCGCCCTGAAGCATGCCCTCCCGAAATTTGTCAACAGGCAGACAAAATGTGGCTATCTGCTTTTCCTGCATGTAAGCACTGATCTCTTGTGCGTATTTTTTAGTTGTACCTGTTTTGCTTTGGTAAATTATGATTGCTCTTTTCATGGTTTTAAGATTTATTTGTTTTTTTCAAGAAAGTCGTATATGCCCTCCTTCTTCAACAGACGGGCATAATCAGCGATGTTGTATTTGGGCTCGCCAAGAATTTTATAGGTATTGAATTCTTCGGCAATGAATGCTTCGGATGATGAGGAGAAATAATCGTTCATGTGTTTTACAAACTTCATTTCTTTGCTGAAAAGCGCCATGAAGTTGATGATTCCACGGGGAAGGACTGCCACTCTGGTGTCCTTTGAAAAAAAATCCAGGAATGTTCTTGCAGCTTCCGGATGGGCAATTCCCTCCCGGCCCTGAACCGGGAATTCTTTATAATAAGCATCTTCATTGGCTATGGCATGAATGAGATAATTGGCATAGTCCCTGCAGTTTGTGAAGTAAAGGGGACTTTGGGCATCGCCGATAACCGAATAGGTATGCTTCCGGCGAAACAGGGCAAAGCTATCGGCAAAATAGCTGCAATGAAGTATTGTGTAGGGTATGCCGGAAAGCTTGATCAGCTTGTGACCTTCCTTGCGAATCACATTGGGTATGAATTGAAAACGATCCGGTCCCTGAACATTGTCAAACGCTCCCAACCCCGATATGGCAATGATTTGCCTGATGCTGCCCTCATCAATTGCTTCAAGGATATTGGCAATGCCTTCACGCTCGGTTGAAAACGGGATATTGATGTCAGTTGTTTGTGTGGAAAGGTTGAGGTAAAGATACGCTGTCCCGGTGAGGGCAGATTTTAAGCCGGCAACGTCCCTCAGATCTGCTTCAACCAATTGCAACTTCGGATTTTCACCGAAAAGCTTTTTTGCTTTGCCGATGTTCCGGACAATGAGCTTGATTTCAAAACCGTCCTGTAAAAGGAATTTAACCACAGGCACCCCCAGGTTCCCGGTGCCTCCGATGATGCTGATTTTTTTTGTGTTGTTCATGACTTTTACTTTCATTAGAATTATGAAGTAAAAGTATGAAGAGGCTACAAATCAATCTTTTGACAAAAGTCAAAATCGTTTATTTCTTTTTTCTGATCCTGCTCAATGTGGCATTATCAACGCCAATAAACGATGCGATGTATCCCAGGTTTACCCTTTGCAACAAATTCGGATAGGCTTCACAGAATTGCTGATACTGTTCATGTGCAGAAAGTGTCTGAAAACTTTCTGCCCGTTCGAGCATTTCACTTATTTTAATATCACCCAGGTCTTTGCAAATCTGGTGCCAGGCAGGGATCTGTTGATAAAGCTCCATTTGGTCCGGGTAACTGATGACACTCAGTTCAGCATCTTCAATTGCTTTGATGTATTCTTTGGAGGGCACCCTGTTGTTGAAACTCTCTGCTGCAACTATCAAAGAACCTTCGGCGAAAAAACCGGTGGTGATTTCATTGGCCTGGTCATCGTAGAAGTAAGACCTTAACAGGCCCTTGGTTACGTAACCGATATAGTCAGAGATCTCACCGGCTTTCAGGAAAAACTCGTTTGCCTTCATCTGCCGGGGAACAAAATGCGATAAGGTGAGTTTTATTTCTTCTTCGGAGAAATTGTATTTGTCAATGGACCACTTACCTATATTCATTTTTGAATTGTTCAGTTTTCCTGGTCATACTGCCGGCAGCAAATGCCCAACCATATGGGGTTATTTTCAAAAGAGAAGCATCATCAGGGATATTTCACGAACATTTGCATACGGCTAATGTAAATATATGCAAATCAAACCAATTTTTAAAATAACTGTTAGAAACGACAAACGTTGCAACTGATGGCTGATATTGTGACAGATAAATGATGGTAATGTCTGATGATGTGGAGAATTCGGGTGTAAAAAACGCACTCCACCAGTGGAAGCTGTCGGAGTGCGTCTACTTGTTTGTGTATTAAATATCAGTACTTTTGAATTTTTCCTGGCCCCGAACCTCTTTTTGTCACTTTCTGACGTCACAGAAAGAAACCAAACCTGCCGGCCAGACAGACGAAGCACCTGACGAATGCTGACAACGTACCGTTAGCGTAAAAAGCTAAATTTGAAATCAGGTTTTAGGCCGATGTTTTATTGTATAATTAATTGATTTTTTTAATTTTAACAAAATATTACTAACCTTAATTCTTAATGTTATGTATAAAAACACCCTCCCAACTGTTATTTTATTGGTATCAATATTAATAGGCTGCACTCCTAAACGGCCTGATATAATTGAACGGCCTGTTTTTGAGGTTTGGAACACCACAGCACTGGAGATCGATAAAATAGAGATGAGTGATTCTGCTACCATTATTCATTTTGATGCCTTTTACGCGCCCGGTAGTTGGATAAGGATTGATTCAAAATCTTATATCCGCGAAAGTGGTACCGATGAAAACCTGCTCCTTGTGAAAGCCGACGGTATCCCACTTGACGAGGAGTATTTTATGCCCGAATCTGGACAAACCTCTTTTAAGCTTTTCTTTCCGCCATTGGCCCCCAATGTTACCAAAATTGATTTCATTGAAAGCGATTGCGAAAATTGCTTTAAGATAATTGGAATTGAACTTCTTCCGGATGCTAAAATTAAGATGGCCTCAATGCCCTCATCAAAGAACGCCGCAGAGTCCGGTTTGCCGGAGCCGGTTTTCAGCAATGCGAAATCTGTTATTAAAGGCAGTTTTTATGGGTATTGTAAAGAGGTAGGCATAAAGTCACTTTCACTACAAAACAGTAATCCTGTTTATTTAGCCGATGGCAGTACAAAACTCACCATTTCTCCCGATGGAACATTCAGTGGAGAAGTTGCAGTTGGATTTCCATCCCTGATAGGATTTGATCGTTTTTCCAGTTTGTTTCTCATTCCGGGAACAACCAATGAAATCATCATCGACCTGAAACGCAAAAGCAGGCTGGAATCGAGGTACAGAACCGACAAAGAGGATTCAGATTCTACTTTTATATTTATTAAAGATCATTTATTCACGGCCAATGATTATAAACTATTAAGGCAGGTCACAGATGATCTGCAAAACTTTGAGACTGTTATTAAAGAAACAGGCGAAATGTCACCTCAGGAATACCAGGAGTATTTTAATAAACGGATCGAAGCAAAGATGTCAGAAATTAACCAGTTAGAGGTGTCCGATAACTTAAAAAGATTAATGGAGGCACAGGTTAAGGCTATAACGCTTCAGTTTTTATTCTACTATGAGTCGATTTACCGGGAAGCCTTTTTTTGGGCTAAGAAAATCACCGGACCAGAACGCCGGCAAACAAATGTTGTCGTTCCTAAACCCGATTCTGCCTATTATGCCTATGCCCTTAAGTTAATTAGCGATGATATGGCCATGACTTCTCTTTATGCCAGTTTGGTATCTTATCTGCAGCATGGAGAAACATTTGGAAGGAATGAAGGAACTCCGCCTGACCAAATTAACAGTTTCAGGAAAAAAATCAGCCCTTATCTTAATGAGGATTCTGAAACACTATATGATGTAGCACTGGCGGGAATCTATAGCAGCCAACTGGATACCGGTTTTTATTCGGATGAAACCAAAAAAGAGATTCGTGGGGCATTTCAAAACAAAGCCTTCGCAACAGAGCTTATCTCACGAAACGATGAGTTTCTGGCCATTGTTGAAGCCAACAAAACAGCGACAGGAGGCGATATAGTCATCAATGAAACGCCGGATATATCACCCGATAAAATGTTTGAAACCATTCTGTCGAAATACCGGGGAAAAGTTGTGGTTGTCGATTTTTGGGCTACCTGGTGCGCTCCGTGTATTAATGCCATGGAGGCCATAAAACCACTTAAAGAGTCGATGAAGACTAATAAAGATGTTGTTTTTGTCTATCTCACCGGGATAACATCACCATTGGGCACCTGGAATAAAATGATTCCCGACATTCATGGTGAACATTACCGCGTTAGTGGAGAGCAATGGCAATACTGGTACCAGAATTTTGGCATAGAAGGGGTGCCTACTTATATGGTAATTGATAAATCGGGTCAGCAGATTTCAAGGCATACAGGCTTCCCCGGTGTGGATGCTGTTAAGGGTTCCATTGAGAAGGGTTTGTTGTAATCATGTTTTATAAGCATTAAGGGTTTCACTTTAAGTGAAGTCTCAGCTCGGCGGAGTTTAGCTTCCCTGTCTGCACTGCCGTTTCGGCAGGCAGGGCTGAGCTCCGTTATTCCCTTCGGTCATGAGCTCCGTTATTCCCTTCGGTCATGAGCTCCCTTCGGTCGGTTCGGTCGGTTCGGTCGGTTCGGTCGGTTCGGTCGGTTGCAACTCCGTCGTAGTGAAAATGCAGTCTCACAGACTACGTTTTATGAAGAGCGTAATGGCAAATTACGCTTAGCGGGGTCGTGAGATCGCTTCGCTTAGTTGCGCTGTTGCAAAAAGTGACAAAAAGGGGTTCGGGGCAAAGCTCGGGATACATGCTAACAATGTACAGCTAACACGAAATGCTTGATAGAATTTAATTTATCAATAGCCATTGCATTCATGCCATGGGAAAGGTAAAATGTTTTTTTTCTCCGGGGTTTTAACCCCATTCTGTTATCCGGGGCTAAAGCCGGGGAAGGAAAAGGTAGACATTGATCCACGCCATGAATGGCGCGGCTATTGATGTAATCCATCATAAAAAATTTAGCTACCAGCACGTCCACAAACAGGATCTTTCCCAACCCCGTTATAATAACTATGGCGATCTCAAATCTTCTTTGTTGATCAGGCTATGTTGTTTTTATCTGTATTCCCGATTTCAGAATTTCATGGACAACCGGATTGTCGTCGTTGAAATCTGCAAATGCAAATGGATGGGGTTCTATTCTTAAATCAACTTTCCTGCGTAATTTCATCATATCGATTTGAGTATCTATAATGTCTGAAACATTATTTATAACAATTGTTATATCAATATCGCTGTCTGCGTGATTTGTTCCTTTTGCAAATGAACCAAACATATAGGCCTGCAGAATAACATATTTCTTGCTGATAGTATCAATATACTTATTAGCTATTTTTAGAGCTTCTCCTTGATCCATGATTGCATTTTTTTTATTTTATCAATCCACTCTGTAGTAAAGTCAAATGTACATTTCTTGTAAAAGGCTTCTTTATAGCTGTCATAGCGGGCATTCATGTTAAATGTTGTAATTGTATCTAACCAATCCAGATATTCCTCAGTGAAATTCAGTCCTGATAAATTTGCCAACTTGGTTAAATCATGGGTGAATGGGGTATGTTTTTTTGTCTCTCTTGCAACACAAGCCTTTAATAGTCTTTCAATAACTATATGACCCATAAATAATGACCAGTGATAATCCCTGGAGTCGAATAAATGAATCATTGTGTTATAATCATTGTCAGACGTTGTAATCCAATGATTATATGTTTTTTATATGTTTATTTGGTCATCCACTGTAAAAATTTAATCAAAGATAATCAAATCAATCCTTACTGGAAAACCTGAAAACTTATGGTGTTATTTGTCACAATATGTGTTATTTGTGTGAAATCTGTTGTTCCGATCGGTCAAGTATAGATGCGTTTATTGAGGTATTTTGTTCTGTCCCGGATTGGATTGTACACTATACTCCGGAATACTCATACGTGTGAACAGACTTCTGCCACTGCCACTGTCTTTGATCTTGGTTCTGGTTTTCCGCTGCCGCTGCCACTGCTACTGCTACTGGTCTTCAACCTCCATCCTGTCTGAAGAGTAGTCACAGGCTACGGTTTACCTGAAGCGTAATTGCAAATTGCACTTAGCGGGGGCGAACTGACGGATTTCTGTCCGTCAGCTGTCTACTCGATTGGGTGCTGGCGTATTTATTTAGAATCTAACAAGGCATTCAAATTAATTATTTTACTGCCATTTTTTTCGTAATAATTCAGCATTTCGTCAATTTTCCTTTTATCATAACTCGTAATACAATCTGATAAGACTGTAACTTT
>CAZLLD010000097.1:0-10096 GCA_964560225.1 uncultured Bacteroidales bacterium | reverse complement strand
TGGCCCGACGGAAGCACCGGAAACACCTTTTCAACCGGGACAGAAGGATACGTTTGGGTAGTAGTTACCGGAATTGATGATCTTTGTTCCGATATCGACTCGACATACCTGACAGTGAATCCCCTTCCGGTGGTTGACCTGGGTAATGACACCACCCTCTGCGGAACCGAAACCATGCTGTTGGATGCCGGATTCTTTGCCAGCTATGTTTGGTCAACCGGTGATGTAGTCAATCCAATTACAGTGGACGGAGAACGTTCAGAACCTGAAGAAGTCTGGGTAACAGTAACCGACGAAAACGGTTGCCGCGGATCCGATACGGTGGTATTTAATGTGTGCGATGCCACGTTGCTTTTCAGGAACATGCCCAATACCATCACTCCGGGAGATGACAATGGTGAAAACGATACCTGGCACATACCCTTTATTGATTTATTCCCGGATGCGGTGCTTGAGATTTTTGACCGCTGGGGAAGACTGGTTTTCCGTACGGATGACATTGCCAATACTGAATGGGACGGCAAATCCATGTCAGGTAAAGAATTGCCCATGGATGCCTATTATTACGTGATCGACCTGAATATCCCCCATGTGAAACCGATGACGGGGTATGTGAATGTGATCAGATAGAACCAAGAACCAAGAACCAAGAGCCAAGAGCCAAGAACCAAGAACCAAGAACCAAGAACCAAGAACCAAGAACCAAGAGACAAGAGTGAAGAGGAATGAAGAAAATATGAATTAGGAATTGGAAAATGAAATAAAGGTGTGAATTTTAGCTGATTGAATTTGATGATCAAAATAACCAACATATCATTTCTGCTGGCGGCCTTATTGCTGCTTCCTGTATGGAATTCTTCTTCCGTCAGGGCGCAACAATTGCCGGTATACAGTCAGTATATGATGAACGGTTTCCTGGTAAACCCTGCCGTTGCCGGTCATGAAGGCTATACAGCCGTTAATCTGACGGCACGGAAACAATGGTGGAATATCAGTGGTGCACCATCAACTTTTGCCGTGAGTTATCAGACCCGCTTGCTGAAGAACAGCTACATTTCGCGCTCTGCATCAATCCGCAGGCGTAAAAGAGTGATGTCGCGCAGTGGCCGTGTGGGTTACGGCGGTTATGTATTTACCGACATGGCCGGTGCTTTTAACCGCACAGGCATTCAGGGAACTTATACTTACCATATTCCATTCGACCGGTCTCAGCTTTCATTTGGGGTATCACTCACCGGATACCAGTTTCGCATCAATGAAGACAAAATAAAGCTTTTTAATGAAGGTGACATACTTTTATACCAGACGGAAAAATCAGCCTTCATACCCGACGCCAACTTTGGAGTTTATTATACCGACAGGAATCTGTATGCCGGATTATCCGCCATGCAGTTGTTCCAGACTCCGTTGAAACTGGGTGCCGACAAAGAAGGACCCGGATTCAAAATGATCCGGCATTACTTTGCCACGGCAGGTTACCGCTTTGAAGTAAGCAGGGACATACTGATGGAACCCTCATTCCTTTTCAAAACAACCGAAAAATTTGTCTCTCAGATCGATGTCAATATCAAGATGTATTTCAAGGAGGATTACTGGGCCGGTATCTCCTGGCGAACAGGAGGAAGTTACAGTCTTGTTGAGGAAACATTCAACGGTAAAGGTTCCTCAGCCATTATTATGGGTGGGCTCAGGTATGATAAGTTTTATTTCGGTTATGCTTTCGATTACACGTTTAGCGCAATAGGAGCACGTTCTATTGGATCACACGAAATTATGGCTGCCGTGAAATTCGGGGATAATGCCAGAAGATACCGGTGGCTGAACAGGTATTAATTGTCTTCTAAGTCTTCTAAGTCTTCTAAGTCTTTTACGTACTGGCTTTATCGAAAAATTCTGTCACACTGAGCCTTTCAAAGTGCTCAATCACCGAATAACTATCTCATCAACCAATTGCTCACCGGCCTTTTCGTTTAGCCGGGATACAATATCCTGCCGTAACATGATCAGTTCGTTTTTGAGTACCGATGAGGTTACGTGAATATACAGCACATGATTCCGGATGTATATTTTAGATGTTCTTGAAGCCACGGTTCTTCCCATCAGTGATTCCCACTGAGACACAATATTCACCTCCTTCAGCTTCCGGTCGATTTGCATCTCGCGCAAACACTCCATGATTACTTCACCTATTTTTTGTGTGTGGCTTTTGCGCATGATAATGTGGTAATTTGAAAATTTGAAGATTTGACAATTTGATAATTTGAGACCCTGTCTGCCGGCAGGCAGGTTTGAGAATAGTATATTGTGTCATGCGATTTTTCCGTTATGAACCCGGAAAAGTTTGTAATCGGTGTGCATTTCTTCCAGGATGGCATGCATCTTGGCTTCATCCGTATGTGAAATAAAGATTTGTCCGAAATGTTTGTCAGATACCTGCCGGATAATCTGCCGCACCCTGGTTTCATCGAACTTATCAAACACATCATCGAGGAGCAATATCGGTTTGCAACGCTTCATTTCCTTGATAAAGTCGAACATGGCCAGTTTGAGTGTAACCAGAAAGGTTTTCTGCTGTCCCTGAGACCCTGTTTTTTTTAGTGCATATCCGTTTAACCTAAGCACAATGTCATCTTTGTGGATGCCCTGGGTGGTATACTGCATGATCCTGTCTTTTTCCCTTGCATTTCTCATGATTGTGAGAAAATCCCCATCATTGAGATGCGAATGGTATTGCATATCCACCTCTTCCTGCTCCGGTGCAATACCGTGATAATATTTCCGGAATATAGGTACCATCTTGTTCGTATAGGCCGTGCGTTGCCGGAAAATTCTTTCAGTCAGCGGAAGCATTTGTTCGTCATAAATGGAAAGCATGTCTTCATCATACCTTTTCCCTGATGCAAAATCTTTAAGCAGCTTGTTCCGTTGGGCCAGCAGCTTGTTGTAACCAATGACATCTTCCAGATAACTTTTGTCGTATTGCGCAATCACGCTGTTCAGGAATTTCCGGCGTTCTTCACTTCCTTCAATAATCAGTGCCACGTCTTCGGGAGATATCATAACAGCAGGGAATAAACCGATGTGATTGGCCAGCCGGTCATACTCCTTTTTGTTTCTTTTAAATATTTTGTTTTTATTGTGATGAAGGGCACAATAGATCTCATCGGGTTTGTCATCATTGAAAAAAACACCCTGAATAACAGCAAATTCCTGGCCATGCCGGATATTCTGCGTGTCAACCGGGTTGAAATAGCTTTTGCACAGGCACAGGTAATGAATGGCATCGAGCAGGTTGGTTTTGCCCACGCCATTGTTGCCTACAAAACAATTGATACCCGGTGCAAAATCCAGTTCAGCTGCTTCAAAATTTTTAAAATTAACCAATGAGAGTGATTGCAGGTACATAGAAAAAATTAAAGTTCAAATTTAGCATTTTTGGAATCGTGGCGATTCCTTTTTATTACTCCCGTTTAAAATAGCATACCTCCCTTTAATAGAATTAGTCTTAATAAAATGTTAAAATTTGACATGGAATTATTATGCAAATTTCATTATAAAATATAATTTTAAGGTTGTTAACCCCACCTGACCCATTAAGATATGAGGAGCCCGATTCGCGAGTCCATTATCAGAGGACTATTCTGCCTTGTTTCATTCGTCGTGCTGTTATTGTTTTGCGGTCGCGCATACTCACAGGCAACCCGGCAAAGCATCAAGTTCAACAACATCTCAATCAAAGACGGATTATCGCAAAGTTCTCCCAATTGCATCTTTCAGGATTCCAGAGGCTTCATTTGGATAGGCACTGAAGACGGCCTGAACAAATATGATGGTTTTGATTTCGTTGTGTACAGGCCTGTTCAGAATGACCCGAACAGCATCAGCAATCCCCGAATACTTTCTGTTTCAGAAGACAAATTCGATAACTTATGGATCGGAACGAATGGCGGAGGCTTAAATAAGTATGACCGGCAAACAAACAAGTTCACCAACTACCTTCCCGGATCAGAAGATTCGCAAAGCCTTTCAGGCAAAGTGATTCACTGTATCCTGGCAACACCGGATGGTGAACTCTGGATAGGAACAGAAAATGGTTTGTCATTAATGAACCTGGAAAAAGGTGCATTTGTCGATCTGAACAAAGCCTATTCAAAACTGGCGGTTCTCTCAGGCGCAACGGTTAATTGTCTTGCCTTCAGCAGTAATTCACTTTGGATTGGCACCAGTCAGGGCTTGTACAGGCTCAATGTGAATGGCGGTTCGCTTGAAAGGTATGTTCATGACCCTGCGAATGGGCTTTCAATACCCGACAATAACATCACATCGCTCCTGATCAGCAAGGCAGATATGCTGCTGATTGGAACAGGAACTTCACTATGCATTACCGATCAGCATTCGGGATTGTTTGACAGGCCGTTATCGGATGCAAACCAGAGGAATGCCAGTCGGATTTCGAAAATCAAAGCCATGTTGGAGGACGAATCCGGTGACATCTGGATTGCCACATCAGGAAATGGATTGTTTGTATGGTCTCCCAAAGGCGGAGATATTGAAAACCTTACCTATGATCACAACAACCCATACAGTCTCAGAAACAATGAAGTCCTTTCCCTCTACCGTGACTTTTCAGGTATCATCTGGGTGGGAACAAACGGTTTGGATGTATATAACCCCAAAAAAGAAAAGTTCACTTTGTATGATTATGTTCCCTACTCCAATGACAAACTGATTTTTCGAAATATACATCCCATATACCTGGATGACTATGGTGTTTTGTGGATCGGTTCAAAAACAGATGGTTTGCATATCCTTGACAGAGACAACAAAACCTATTCAAGGCTGGTACATCAGGAGAGTGCGAACAACGGCTTGTCAAGCAGTAAAATAAGAGCCATCCGGGAATATCCCGAAGGAATTCTTTGGGTTGGAACAGAAGACCAGGGCCTGAACAAAATATACCTGAACGGGAACCGGAAACCTGAACGTATTGAACAGTACAAACACGAGGAGGGCAATGCCAATTCCATTACCAGTAACAAGATATATGCTTTTCATGTGGATCGGCAGGGTCGCTTGTGGATCGGAACCGACAACGGGCTGACCATAATGGATATTGAGTCGGAAACTTTCAGGCAATATCTCCCCGACACATTGAATCCAAAGAACCTGAGCAACAATACGGTTTATTCCATTTTTGGGGATAAAGCCGGTAATATATGGCTGGCCACCGACCTGGGTATTAACAGGTACGATTCGGCAACCAATGGGTTTATTCACTACGTGCACAATGAAAAAGACGAAAACACAGTGATCCATAATGAGATTCTTTGTTTTTATGAAGACAGGCAGGGCAAAATATGGATCGGAACCTATGGTAAGGGATTGGATCAGCTGGATCCAAAAACCGGTCATTTCAGGCATTTTTCAAACATCACCCAGTTGTCAACAGCCGTTGTATATGGAATTCTTGAGGATGAAGATCACAACCTGTGGATGAGCACAAACAACGGTATTTTGAAATTCCGGCCTGAAAGAGGAACTATCAAAAAGTTCAGCATTGAAGACGGCCTGCAGAGCAATGAATTCAATGGCACATCTTATTTTAAGGGTAATGACGGGGAAATGTTCTTTGGAGGGCAATATGGCCTGAACAGTTTTTATCCCCGGAACATTCTCATTGATACCACCGCGCCAAAGATTGTACTGACTGATCTGCTGGTTCACAACAAATCTGTTGCGCCGGGTGACGATTCACCTTTACCAGCCCACGTTAGCGAAGCCAAAGAAATAATTATCAGGCATCGCCAGAATAACTTCACCCTGTATTTTGCCGCCCTTCATTTTGCCAATCCTGCTCAAAACAGGTACAAGTATAAACTTGAAGGATTTGACCGCGAATGGATTGATGCCGGAAACAGAAGGTTTGTTTCTTACACCAACCTTCCCTATAAAACCTATACATTCAGAGTGATCGCATCAAACAATGACGGAACCTGGAACAACAAGGGATTGAATGTAAAAATCAGGGTGAAGCCACCCTTCTGGAGAACTGTATGGTTTTACATCTTAACGGGGCTGTTGACTTCCTGGGCAATTGTGCTTCTGATCAGGAAAAGAATCAAGAATGCGCAGCGGCAGAAACAAATCATTGAAGAAAAGTTAAAAGAGAGCTCAAAGGAACTTGAAAACGCAAGAGCTCAAATGGAACAACAGCATGCGGAGATTGTTATCCAAAAAAGAGAATTGCTGCAACGCCAGAAGGATCAGGAAAACCTGACCTGGTTCAATCAGGGTATTGGCTTATTTTCTGATCTGATCAGTGCCAACAGGAATAACATGCAAGAACTCTGTAAAAAGGTAATTGAAAAACTGGTTGATTATGTTGAAGCCCATCAGGGGGGCGTATTTCTACTGAATGATGAAGACGCAAGCAATCCTTTTCTTGAGCTGGTTGCCAGTTATGCATTCTCAGAATCAAGAACCAAAGTTGGTTTTAAAATAGGTGAAAGTTATGTAGGCACTTGTTTCAATGATAAGGAGTTTATTGAAGTGGACAACCTGCCCGACAAGTATTCTGAATTGAGTTCGGGCTTGGGCAAAATCAGTATAAAACATCTTGTTCTTGCACCCATGAAAGTGAACGAACAATGCATCGGAGTTGTTGAACTGGGATCCTGCAAAAAGATAAAGGGCTACAAGGTTTCTTTCATTGAAAAGCTGATGGAGAATTTCGCATCTACTATTGCTACAGAGCAGGCAAATTCAAAGCTGAAGCAGCTGATTGACCAGTCGAGACAACAAGCCCTGGTGCTGCAGGAAAATGAAGAAAAACTAAGACAGAATCTTGAAGAAATGATGGCAGCTCATGAAGAAGCTGCCACCCGAGAAGACGAACTGATTAAGATGGCTGAAGAAGCTGCCACCCGCGAAGAGATGCTAACGCAAGAGATTGACGCTTTGCGCAGCAAAATAACGGAGATGACCGGACAGCCTCTTGAAAATCAGTCAAGTTCCTGATTGAGCACCTCTTTTGCCCTTTCCAGGTCAGCAATCTGGGTTTTGCTTAATACAGGATATTTCAGATCGAGTTGCTTCATGCGTTGAAGAATAACTTCAGCCACTGCCAGGCGCATATACCATTTTTTATCTGCCGGAATGATATACCATGGAGCATAACGGGTAGATGTTTCCCTGATCATCAGTTCATAAGCATCCTGATAATCATCCCAGAAATTTCGCTCCTCGAGATCACTGATGGCAAATTTCCAGTTTTTCTCGGGTTCCTCAATCCTTTTCAGAAACCGTTCGGCCTGCTCTTTTTTTGACAGGTGCAGGAAAAACTTGATAACGGTGGTTCCATTGTTAACCAGGTGTTTTTCATGGTCATTGATGCTTTCATATCTGGCTTGCCAGAACCTGTCATTTACTTTCTCAATGTCATGCAGTTCATGCAGATTTTGCCGCAGCAACAGCTCGGGATGAACCCTGGCTATCAGTACTTCTTCGTAATAAGACCGGTTGAAAATTCCAATCCTTCCTTTTTCAGGCAGGCAACGGGCTGTTCTCCACAGGAAATCATGATCAAGTTCCTCTACCGAGGGTTGTTTGAAGCTGAATACCTGACATCCCTGGGGATTGATACCCGACATGACATGCTTGATGGTACTGTCCTTACCTGCCCCGTCCATGGCCTGAAAAACAAGCAAAACCGCATGCGAATTACTGGCATACAGCTTATCCTGGAGTTCCTGCATATACTTGATGTAGTTGTTCATCCAGTCATTTGCTTCATGTTTGTCAGATACCCCTGATGTACTGTCGGTTTTAAAATCCTTAAGTGATCTGAACTTTCCCGGCTCAGCCAGAAATTGATTGATGTCCATTTGTCAAATTATTGGTACTTAAAGATAACATGTTTTTGCGTTCATGTTTATTTCTTGTTAATAACAACACCTGTTATAAAACGTTAAAATCAATATCCATCGCGGATTTTGTGTATCTTTACAGGCTGCAAATGTATGCCGGTTAACCTGGTTTTGCAGTGCATTTTTGAATAAAGAAAAGGAACTTGATATGAATTTAGAAACAGAAGGAAAATCAAAAAAATCAAATACCACATCGAGTGATTATTCTGCCGACAGCATTCAGGTGCTTGAGGGATTGGAAGCGGTGCGCAAAAGGCCGGCGATGTACATCGGAGACATCAGCGTAAAAGGATTGCACCATCTTGTATATGAAGTAGTTGACAATTCAATTGATGAAGCCCTGGCCGGGTTTTGCAGCAATATTGATGTGACCATCAACGAGGACAATTCCATAACCGTAAGGGATGACGGCCGTGGAATTCCTGTGGATATGATGGAGAAAGAAAAGAAATCAGCACTGGAGGTAGTGCTGACCGTGTTACACGCCGGAGGAAAATTCAACAAGGATTCTTATAAAGTATCAGGTGGTTTGCACGGAGTGGGTGTATCGTGCGTTAACGCATTGTCGGCTCACTTCACGGCAGTTGTTTACCGTGACGGGAAGATTTTCAAGCAGGAATTTGAGCGTGGAAAGCCGTTGTACCCTGTTAAAGAAGTTGGCGTCAGCGATTCTACGGGTACCGAAATTTCTTTTAAACCCGATGCCGGCATTTTTACGGTGACTGAATATAATTTTGAAATACTTTCAACCCGTCTGAGAGAACTGGCATATCTGAATAAAGGAATCAGGCTTAACATTACCGATAAGCGGGATGTGGAAGAAAACGGCAATGGCAGTCATTTCCGTCAGGAGTCCTTTTATTCCGAGAAGGGGTTGGCAGAATTTGTCACGCTGCTGGATGAAAACAGGGAAAAGCTTACCGGGATCATCCATATTGAAAATGCCAAAGCTGAAGTCCCTGTTGAAGTTGCCATGCAGTATAACACCTCTTTCAGTGAAAATGTTTTTTCTTATGTAAACAACATCAACACCATTGAAGGAGGAACGCATTTGGCCGGTTTCAGAAGAGGCCTTACCCGCACGCTGAAAGCATATGCAGAAAAGTCAGGCATGCTGGCCAAACTCAAATTTGACATCAGCGGTGACGATTTCAGGGAAGGGCTGACGGCAATAATTTCCATTAAAGTTGCTGAGCCGCAGTTTGAAGGCCAGACAAAAACCAAGCTGGGCAATTCAGAAGTGATGGGATTTGTCGACCAGGCCATATCGGTTGCCCTTTCCAACTACCTCGAAGAAAACCCAAAAGATGCGAGGACCATTGTGCAGAAAGTCATTCTGGCAGCCCAGGCGCGTCATGCCGCCCGGAAGGCACGCGAGCTGGTTCAGCGCAAAGGGGTTCTTTCAGGGTCAGGTCTCCCGGGCAAACTTGCCGACTGTTCCGACAAAGACCCGGTAGTCAGCGAAATCTATTTTGTCGAGGGTGATTCTGCGGGTGGCACGGCAAAGCAGGGACGCGACAGGCATTTCCAGGCTATTCTTCCGCTTAGGGGTAAGATTCTGAATGTGGAAAAAGCCATGCCCCACAAAATATTTGACAATGAAGAGATCCGAAACATCTATACAGCCCTCGGTGTTACCGTGGGCACTGAAGATGACAGCAAAGCATTAAACCTGGAAAAACTCAGATACCATAAGGTGATCATTATGACGGATGCTGATGTGGACGGTTCACATATCACCACCCTGATGATGACATTCTTTTACAGATATATGGAAGATCTCATTAAGAACGGTCATTTGTTTATTGCCACTCCGCCACTTTACCAGATAAAAAAGGGTAAGGTTGAACGGTATTGCTGGACCGAAGAAGAGCGCCGGACCCTGGTTGAAGAACTTGGAAAAGGTAAGGATGGAACTGTTCATGTGCAGCGATATAAAGGTCTTGGAGAGATGAATGCCGAACAGCTTTGGGAAACCACAATGAATCCGGCCAACCGCACGCTCAGAAAGGTCACTATTGAAAGTGCTGCCGAAGCAGATCGTGTATTTTCCATGTTGATGGGTGACGACGTGCCTCCCAGAAGAGAATTCATCGAAAAGCACGCCAAGTATGCCCGTATTGATGCCTGATTAGTGTCTGTCCATAAAGTCCCATTTGCTGCGTTACGCT
>CAZLLD010000096.1:0-10138 GCA_964560225.1 uncultured Bacteroidales bacterium | reverse complement strand
ATTTAATACATCTAACAAATCAAATCTTATATAATTCTTCCCTGGTTATGAAATTCATACATGTCAAATTAGAAACCGGATTAATTAAAACATTGATTAAAACCAAAATATAACAATTAAGTTGACGCGTATGCCTGAAGGGGCGTAAACTAAAGGTTAACGGATATGCCTCCAAAGAGCTTGCCGGCAGGCAGGGCCAACAGCTACTCACTCCTCCCCCCTCCGGTCAATCAGCTTCACCGGTTTCCGGCTCATGGGCGGGTATTGCAGGCTGGTAATATAATCCACCGATTCAAATGAAATGGAAGGAGCCACCCGAAGCTTGGCCCGGAAATGATCTTTGATGTTCTTTTCAAAATTTTCGGAATGATCCGTGGCTCCGATACGGATCAGAATTTCATCGGTACCGATCTGATTGGTAAACACCTCCACCACATAATTCTTCACACCGTCAATATTTTCAAGAATGTCATACAATGCCGGTGGATACAACGTAGTTCCCTTGTATTTGATCATCTGTTTCTTACGGCCGATAACCGGACCCATACGGAATGAATTTCTTCCGCAAGCACAAGGTTCCTCATGGGCAGTTGATATGTCTCCTGTTTTGAACCTCAACAGCGGCATACCTTCAACACCCAGGGTAGTCACGGTAACTTCTCCAGGCATACCCGCAGGAACAGGCTGATCATGCTCATCCAAAAACTCAACAATAATAAGATCGGGATGATGATGTCCTCCCTTGCCTTCATCGCACTCGGTAAATGAGGTTCCCATTTCCGTTGAAGCATAGGTCGAATACAGCTTTAATTCGGGCCACCGCTCAGATATTTTTTTGCCCAGCGTATTCAGGCTGAAATCGGGATTTCTCAGTGAATCTCCAATGCATATAGCTTTTTTAACACTCGACGCATGGTAATTGATGCCGTTTTTCTCGGCATAATCAATTATGGTAATCAGAAACGAAGGAACCGCCATCAGGGTGGTCGGAGAAAATCTATTGATCGAATCCCACTGCAACTCAGGAATTCCATTGCCCACCCGGATCATACCCGATTTCAGCATTCTCGATCCCAGAAAATAGGCCAGTCCGGCCATGAAACGCCGGTCGATGGTAGTCATCAGCTGTATGATGTCACTGCTGTTGCACCCTGCGCACTGAAACCCCAGGTATTCATTATATGCCAGCCGGTTCAGATCGTTATCAGACATGGCAAAAGTGACCGGTTCACCCAAGGTACCCGAAGTAGTCATGTAATCTATTATTTCCGATTTGTCAACACAGACGAAATCAGCTCCGTGCGATTGCAGGTCTTCTTTGGTCGTGGGGGGGATGTATTTCAGATCATCAATCGTTTTTACTGCATGGATATCTACCTGATGTTTCTTCAAAAGTGACCTGTAATAAATGGATTTCTGATCCAGGTATACAAGCTGCTTTTTTAATTCTGTGTTTTGAAATGCCCTGATTTCATCAAGGCTTTTGGTTTCAATTCTTGGAATAACCATGATCTGTTCAATTCTTTAATTTCTCAATAAGCTCCACCAGCTTTTTTCTTTCATCGAGTCCGGGCAGTTTCTTTTCCAATGCCAGTGTGTAATATTTCACAGCCAGTTCATCCTTGTTTGCATCCCTGTAATAGTCTCCTATATTCACATATACAAGATACAAATACGGATTCGTTCCGGTATATTCCTCAACAAACCCATCGGGAAGCGATTCGTCTTTGTCTTTGTATTCCCTGAGCCGGCTGGTCATCTGCCTGTAACGGTTATAGTTGTCATATGCCGCAGCATTCAGGAAGGTATCCGGAGCGATATTCAGGGACTCCGAAGTAACAACATCACCTGGCAGCGGATGGCTCGTGCCCGATTTAAACACCTTCCCAAGGTCGTAAGCCACATATTTTCCCAGTTGCCAGGGTGCGGTGGAAACCCATACCTGCAGGCTGTCGGGCCTAAAGATAATGCTGTGATGCGCAATAAGCTGGTTAATGGCCAGTTGATTCCCCATTCCGGCATCGCTGTCGCCCAACGCACGCTGATCGCGCAGCACATCAGCCATTTTAGCCGGACTGAATACCATATATCGGCTCAATAGTTCTTCTACCCTTTTGTATCTTTCAAAGCTGTCTGATCCGCGGATATTCTCCAGGTTGATCTCGTCATGCTCAAATTCCTTACCCTGAAAATGGTTTGAACAAATGATGCTGCTGGTCACAGGGTATACCACATCCATCTTTTCAGGCGATTTTTCAATGATAGCAGTCTTTCCGTCAACAGCCGAGCTTATCATGAGCGATTCAGAAACGAATAGTTTCCGTCTGGCTGCGATAGCATACGCTTCATCAATGGTGGAGGCATACTGGATGATCTCCCTGGCTAAAATGGTTACCGGGGTTGCTGCCTGAGAGGGTATGGAAGATTTGGCCGCGTTGAGGGTAACCGTCAGCCCTTTCTCATTCATGCCCGACACCACACCAATCATGTCGGCCCAGGTTACCATCATGAATTTATAGCCTTCAGAAGGATTTACAAAGCATACAATTTTATTCTCGGCAAACTTGTCGCCCATGTAGAAATCAAAATTTCTTCCAACCAGCAGTGAAGAATCCGCTGAATGATCATCCCAAACAGAAAATGAAGTGCAGGCAACCAGATTGAGCCCCTGAAGTGCATGACCTATATCATGTGCAGCATGGTAATTCAGCTGGCGCTGATAACCCGATCCGATAAAATCGTATTCCGGACTGCAGGCCAGTGAAGTGCCATAAATCTCTTCCTTATACTCATCCGGAATATGCTTATCCAGGTTTCGGTTAAAAAAGGCGATGAAGTATTTCAGCACCTTCAGGTAATTGTCAGAAGGAATCAGCTCACGGATCTGCTCTACAAAGGTGGTTTCCTGGTAATACAAGAGCTCTTTGGAAAGCTGCCCGAATGCAACCCCTCGTTCAAACGGATCTCCTTCAATATAGGCTTCCCACAAACCGCTCTCATTCTTACGGAGCCAGGAATTGCCAAAGGTATAAACAAGGGTGTCCGGATTTTCGCGTTTGATTTTCACAAACGCATTGCTGTCAATGGCCGGTGGATGATCAATGGCTACCAGGGCAAAGTAAACAACAAAACTAATAATCAGCATGGCTGCCAGGAGCAATACCCAAAGCAGCAGCCTTCTTTTTTTGAGCTTTTTAACTGGCATGTCGCATTTTTTCAAGCAGGTACGACAATCCGATTAATTCCCCACAGGTAAGAATTGCGCTGATTGTTACTCCGATGACTCCGTGAATGTTGATATTCTGACCGGTAAGCAACAGGTTGCGAACACTTGTCCGGGGAACAATAATGGTCTTCAGCGGGTTGTTGTAATCCTTTAAAATCCCGTATATGGAACCTTTTGTGGTGCCTGTATAATCTCTGTATGTCAGCGGGGTTGAAGTATAGTAATCCCGGACGGAATTCCGGACTCCCGGAAAGTCACGTTCCAGGATGTTCAGCATCTTTTCTGCCCGCTCCTGTTTAAAAGCTTTGTAATCTGCACCTCTTTTCTCCACGGTTGTATCAGACCACTTTTCCACCTCGCTCCACTTCAGGTAGGTGTTCATGATAATGGTATCGGTATATTGAAGGTCTTTTGGGTCAGGTGATAAATGCAGCATATAACCCTTGGGCCAGTTTTCAGGACTGTAATTATCACCGTCCCAAACGTCCAAAGTATCATAATGATAATAATTGTTGTTGATATAGCGGAACGACTTTTCTTTCATGGCCAGGTAAAGTGTAAAGATACCATAAGTATCCTCAAGGCTTTCAATTCTTTTCCTGTATGCCGGCCTGAAAGGAGAATCATCCATCAGTTCCAGCATCAGTTTGGGATGGATGTTGGAGATGAAATTCCGCCCCCTGATTCTTTCGCTTCCGTTGATTTCAACTTCGGAAATCATATTTCCATCAAAGGAAAAGCGGGTCACCTGTGCCTTTTTGAGAATGGTTCCTCCATTGTCAGTAATAGATTTCTCAAGGAGGTCGCTGATTTGCGATCCGCCGCCGACAAACCGGTATGCACTTTCAATATACGATGAATGAATAATCATGGGAATATAAAGCGGGGTTTTATCCTTCACCCCGCTGTACAAAGGTGAGGTTCCCAGCAAAACCCCTTTAAGAAGAGGATCCTTTGTTATGGAATCCAGATAAGGATCAATGCCGTGGCTGTAATAATCCATGTAGCTTGCATTATTCCCGGTATAGTCGCGCAGGTTATATAAATCCACTGCGCCTGAAATTTCCATAAGCTTATCCGTATATTGCTTTAACGCTGCTCGTTCATTGGGAAACTGCATAGCCAGTGTATCAACAAAACGGTCATAGCCCATGGCATACTTGTATTCTTTTCCGGCGTACCGGATGACTTCATAACCCGTTTCATCCATCCTGTGAAGATTCAGCCTGCCGGTTAATCCGAAATACTTAAAAAAACGATTCAGCACCTGACCTTCATCCATGGATCCAATGTAATGCATGCCGGTATCAAATACGCTGCCTTTTCTTGTAAAGGTCTGCAGACATCCGCCCAACTGGTTGTTCTTTTCAAGTATGCATACTTTAAGTCCTTCCTTGCTGAGGATGTACCCGCATTGCAACCCAGCCAGTCCGCTTCCGATTATTACCACATCATAACCCATACCCAATAATAAGAAACTTATTTAAAACTTTCAGGCTGCTTTTATTTTTCTTATGAGATAATTCGTGTCAACTATTTCTCCACAGGTAACCACTGATGATGTGGTAACCCCGAGTATTCCGTGAACATTCAGATTCTGACCGGTCAGAAAGAGATTTGGAATCTGTGTTCTGGGTGTAATAAGAGATTCAAGAGGCTTATTGAAATCCTTCAGCACGCCATATGCCGATCCGGCCCGCGTACCTGTGTAATCGCGCCAGGTGAGCGGAGTTGAAGTATAATATGCAACAACGTGGCTTCTGAGTGCGGGATACTGTTTCTCTACGGCATCCAGCAGGATTTCAGCCTTATGGTTTTTAAATTCCAGATAGTCTGCTCCCCGGTCACCGGTATGGGTATGTTCCCATTTTTTGACTTCATCGAAATCCATATAGGTAATTACCGAGGCGCTTTCTGCAAACCGGGCATCTTCTCCGGTGCATGTATGCATGAGCAGGTAATTCTGAGGCCATTTTTCCGGATGATAATCCGATGCCACCCACGCATTGTCCTGGCTGAAATGATAAAAATTATGTCTTACATAAGGCACAGTGTTCTTTTTAAATACCAGATAAAGAGTGAACATCCCCATGGTGTTTTCCAGGTTTCTGATCCGGTTTGCATATACTTTCCTGAATACGCCAGGTTCAGTCATCTTCAACACGCCTTCAGGATGAATATTCGCAATGAAATACCTGGCGGTAATTTTTTCTCCGTTCGCCAACAGGGCAGAGCCAACCCTTCCCTCTTCAACCAAAAGTTTTTCTACTTTTTGCTTCAGAAGTACGGTACCACCGTTTTTTATCACGCTATCGGTTAATATATTCACCAAAATATGACTTCCGCCCGCAATGCGCCAGGCACTCTCAATGAATGAATTGTTGATCAGAGCGTGGGTAAAAAGCGGTGTTTTGCTTTCAGTTCCCGAGTACAACATGCTGTTGCCGGCCAGAATGTTTCGCAGCCTGTTGTTTGAAATAACTGACCGGATGTAGTCTGCGGCACCCACATTCAGGTGCCGCTCCTGGATCATATTAGAAGGCTTCTCTGAAAAGGAGTACATGGAGATTTCATCACATACCGCACCTATCTTTTCCAGATAGGTTCCGAGCCCCTGCCTTTCAGCCGGGAAATCTTTTGCCAGTGTCTCCAGAAAATTTTCCTTTCCCATGGCGAACCGGTAACGGCCATCGGGAAAATCAATCACTTCAAAGCCTTCTGCATCAAGCCTTTGAAGTTTAAGCCTGTCAAGCACTCCGAAATATCTGAAATAACGGTTCAGCACCTGACCATCATCTAGGCTCTCGGTATAATTCAGGCCGGTATTGAAAATAGTTCCTTTCCTTCCGAAGGTTTGCAGCGATCCTCCCGGCTTGAAGTTTTTCTCAATGATGCAGACATTCATACCCTCCCTGCTCAGGATGTTTCCGCACAGCAGGCCGCCGAGTCCGCTTCCGATTATTACCACATCATAGTCTGCCATAATTCAGAAGAATCAGCGAATGTTCGGTTTGGTGATGTTGGTTGTAAACAAGCAGGTTTTCAGGCGACTGCATGGATCTGTTTTTATAGCGCAACACATCAGGTATGTTCCGGTTTTTCATTATTACAGATGCAAGCCACAAGGCAAAAGCCGAAGAGGTATAATATTCACCGCACAAATGCTTGTAGTATAGAAAGCTGGCACTGCTGCTAAAATACCGCTCCATCAGCTGGTGGTATATCCCATCGTTCTCTGAGTCCCCGTTCAGCCCAAGCAAAACAGTATCGATATCCTGCTTTTTTAATCCGCATTGTTCGAGAAACATGTCAGCTTCACGTGTCACATCGGTCAAATCAGCAGGTGCTGAAGTCAGGAAAGTATGAATTCCTGCAATACTAACGTCATTACCACCGGTGCTTGCTTCATCCGCAATCATAAAGAAAGCTGATCCTTCACCGGCAATGGTACCCGGCGATCTGCCTGAAAGTAACTGAAGGTTGCTTACCGGCACCTTCCACCGGCCCAGGTAACTGTGCAGGTGAATATAGTCTGTTGTGCATTCATCGATTCCGCCAACCAGCACATGATGCGCCTGTTTTTCCTGAAGCAGCATGACGGCATCGAGCAGTGCACTTTCAAATGAGAATGCACGATGGCAATAGGTCACATTGTAGCTGTGATTTTTCAGCAACATGGCAATCTGGGCTGCCACTGCATTGTGTGTTGAGTTGATAAACGGCAGCACGCTCGTCACATGCTCGTTGTTGTCCAGCACTTCCAGCAGGAACTTCTCCAGGTTATCGAGGCACCCCAAACCGGTTCCCACAATAATTCCGTCGGGATTGACACTCCCGGCCCTGCTGATGCAAAGCTGCGATGCAGCCAGGCCCATTTTCAGGATGCGGGGCATCCGCCTGAGCTGCAAGGGATTGATCAGGCTCTTGTAATCGGGTTCTTCACATGCAAGCCGGTTTGAAACAACCTCATTGATCGTTGCAGGAAATCCTTCAGCATGGTGGGTATGCTGGGGCGATATGACGCAACTGGATTTAATGAAGGCCCGCATATCAAACTTTTGAGAAGATTAATGTTGTATT
The DNA here is from genome assembly GCA_964560225.1 of uncultured Bacteroidales bacterium. Taxonomy (GTDB): domain Bacteria; phylum Bacteroidota; class Bacteroidia; order Bacteroidales; family UBA10428; genus UBA5072. The sequence continues at coordinate 2,832 of CAZLLD010000096.1, read as the reverse complement.
CGACCCGCCGAAACCAAATGAATTCGACATGACATGTTTCAGCGGCCGTGACTCAATTGCTGTTCGCGGCTGAAAGGTCAGTTCCGGCATCGGCGTCGTATAATTCAAGCCCGGCAATACCAGTCCTTCTTTCAGTGCCATGCAGGAAAATACCGCTTCAACAGCGCCCGCTGCGCCCAGTGTATGACCGGTAAATGCCTTGGTGGAACTCACGGGCGGAACATTCGTACCAAAAACAGCATCAATGGCCCTGCCTTCAGAAAGATCGTTGATCTCCGTTCCTGTTCCATGGGCATTGATGTAGCTGATGTCTTCAGGCTTCAATGCAGCTGCATCCAATGCCCTGGTCATGGCCATGATGGCCCCTGTTCCTTCGGCTGATGAAGCAGTGGCATGAAAAGCCTCATTAACATTGGCATACCCGGTTACTTCGCAGATGATGTTCTTTTCATCTGCAGTCTCTTCCGATTCGAGTATCAGAACTGCAGCACCCTCGCCAATGGTCAGTCCGTTGCGATCCTTGTCGAATGGCCTGCAACCTGTGGATGAAAGGATTTCCAGAGCCAAGAAACCATTCAGCGTAAATCGTGTAAGCGCATCCGAGCCTCCTGCCAGCACGCGGTTCAATCTGCGGTTTTTAATAAGCCTGGCTCCCAGCATAACAGCATTAGCAGATGAAGAGCAAGCCGTGGATATGGTGGTAACATGTTGCCTGATGCCCAGGTGTGCAGCAACCTTTTCAGCGCAATCGGCACTGTCGAATAAACTGATCAGGTGTTTGTACCGGTCGCTTTGAAAAAGTGATTTATAATGCTGTTCGTTCAGGTCCATACCCCCCACCGTAGTGGCCAGAACGGCACCTGTTGTTTTTCCAGGTATCTCACTCCATCCTGACGATTGAACAGCCTGGGATGCCGCAATCAATGCAAGCAGTGTATTTCTCGAGTAGGGATTGGATTGAATGTCAATACCCGAAAATTGGGCCAATTCATCATTGCTCAGCTTAACTTCAGCAACAGGTATATGCGAATGTACCGAATTAAAAAGAGACAACTTTCCGATGCCCGGTTTCAGCAGTCTGAAAGAATCCAGAGTTTCTTCCGTACCGTTGCCTATTGCTGAAATGATGCCTACACCGGTAACAAAAACCCTCGGGCCCATTAATTATGCGTATTTCGGTGGCTGGTGATACATTCTGCCATAGCTCTTACATTGCGCAAAACGTTCCGCCTTTCCTTGGGATCTTCAATTTTTACTCCGTATTTTCTTTCCATCAGAAGAATCAGTTCCAGGGCATCAATTGAATCGAGGCCCAGACCTTCAACAAACAGAGGTGTTTCTGCATCAAAATCGTCGGCTACAACATCCTCGAGCGAAAGGGCTTCAATGATATCCTGTTTTAGCTGTTTAATCAGTTCTTCCATAATTTGTCATAAACTTCGTAAGACTTAGCATTAATCACTGGTTTTTGAAGATATGAGAAACCACAACAATACCATGTAATTAATGGAGGCGCAATTTATAACAAAAAAGTAGATTACAAAAATGCAGACCGGAGATGTGCATCATCTCCGGATTTCATTTGTTGAGTTGGAATAGGCAATTGGAATTTGAGACGATAGAATAAAAAGCTTTCATAAGAGTATCAGGTTATTTCAACTATGCCTGTATGCAGTACGAGGATGTCAGACAGTGGGTTGAAACCACAATAACTTTTATGAAAGCCTCTTTTTCCAAAAACAGGTATTCTTATTTGAACAATCTGGGAGCGAACTCATTGAGAGCACGGCGCCAGGTCAACCATTCATGTGCAGTACCCTGAGATTCGTGAAAAATGATATTGGTAATTCCATATGCTTTAAGGGCTTCAACAGCATCCTTGGGACTGTTTTCTTCAGTACCGGTGCTGATGAACAGCAGGTTCATCTGTTTGTTGAAAGCTGCAGCATCTTTGAAAACACCATTAAAAGCAGTTGGAATCATGGCTTTCAAATCGGGATTTTGATTTTGATTCTGATTCGGAGCAAGACCTCTCGGCATCCCGAAGAAGAAACCGCTGAAGGTACCCATCCAGGCAAACTTGTCCATATTGGCAAAAACAGTCATCGTGGTCTGCATACCTCCTCTTGATAACCCTGCCATAGCACGATTTTGTCGATCAGCCTTGGTACGGAAAGTTTTATCAATATAGGGCATCAGATCATTAATGTAAATCTTTGTTACATCGTTTGTTGATGCTTTACGAACATCGGAATTGGTTTTGATATCGCCGCAGTCCATTACAACAATCATGGGAACTGCTTTGCCGGCAGCAATAAGTCCATCCATGATATTGCCCATATGACCCTGATTCGACCAGCCATTTTCATCTTCGCCCCAGCCGTGGAGAAGGTATAAAACGGGATACTTTTTGGCAGGATTCTGCTCATATTCTGCCGGAACATATACATTGCAATGACGCTCCATACCGTTAATTTCCGACCAATAGTATATAGAACGTATTTGTCCGTGAGGAATGTTTTTATTGAACCTGTAATAATCTCCTTCGGGGCCTTCGGGAATTTCAATTCCTGATGATTCCCAGTTGCTGCCAAAATAGGCTTCTGTATTCCTGTCCATCACAGATACACCGTCAATTATTATGGCATAGTAATGAAAACCAACAACCTGAGGGTCAGAAGTACATGTCCAGATGCCCTTATCATCTTTTGCCATGTCATATTTCTTACCGGCAATATCAACCTGCACCTGTTGAGCCGTTGGGGCAACCACCCGAAACATGGCCTGGCGGGTTTGGGAATTAACAGCCGGATACTGCGATAAAAACGTATT